>CANRDR010000008.1 GCA_947629425.1 uncultured Bacilli bacterium
TAATGGGCTTATATGATAAAGAAGAAGACGATAAAATGATAGCAAGATCAAGAGAAATCTGTGCAAGAAAAGAAGGCCTTGCTCAAGGGATTTCACAAGGAGAAACTAAAAAAAGTTTGCTAATTGCAGCAAATATGCTAAAAGAGAAATTTCCAATAGATATAATAAGTAAACTAACAGGATTATCAAAAAGTAAAATAAAAAGTATTAGTTTATAATTTAAGTTACCTCAAAAGATTGAAAAAATTAAAACATTTCAATCTTTTTTGTATAAATATAAATAAAATAAAAATACTAATTATAAGAGGTTTTATAATGAAATTAGATAATTATAATAAAAAAAGAAATTTTAATAAAACTAATGAACCAAAAGGAATAAAAAAAGAAACTAATAAAAAACTTAAATTTGTAGTACAACATCATTTAGCAAGAAAAGATCATTATGATTTTAGATTAGAACATAACGGTGTATTAGTTAGTTGGGCAATACCTAAAGGACCATCTTATAACACAAAAGACAAAAGACTTGCCGTATTAGTAGAAGATCATCCACTTGATTATAGAAATTTTGAAGGAACAATTCCAAAAGGAGAATATGGCGGCGGTACTGTAATGATTTGGGATGAAGGATATTATAAAATAAATGGAAATTTTAATAAAGACTTTAAAAAAGGATCTTTAAAAATAACTTTATATGGAAATCGTTTAAAAGGAGATTGGACACTAATACATTTTAAAGAAAATAATTGGTTATTAATTAAAGAAAAAGATAATATAAAAGGTTTTAAAAATATAAATAATTTAAAAACTAGTATAAAAACTGGAAGAACTATGAAAGAAATAGAAAAAACAATAAAAAAAATAGATATAGAAATAACTAATCCTAATAAAATAATTTTAGAAAATCCAAAGATAACTAAAAAAGATATTGTAAATTATTATAAAAAAGTAAGTAATTTAATGTTACCATATTTAGAAAATAGAATAATAAGTACTATAAGAAGACCTGATGGTAAAAATAATTTCTTTATGAAACATTTAGATAATAAATATTTAGGTAAAATAAAAGTTAAAAATGAAAATAATAAAAAAGAAGATTACTATTATATAAAAGATATAAATGGATTAATATCTGAAGTACAAATGAATTCATATGAGTTTCATATCTGGGGTAGCAATATAAAACATTTAGAAAAACCGAATATGATGGTATTTGATTTAGATCCAGATGAACATTTAAGTTTAAAAAAATTAAGAGATGGTGTTAAAGACTTAAAAAGTATATTAGATGAATTAAATTTAAAATCATTCCTAAAGACTAGTGGTGGTAAAGGATATCATGTAGTAGTTCCTATACATATGAATATCACTTGGAAAAAATTTAGAAATATTTCTAAAGAAATAGCAAATATTATGGAAACAAAATGGCCTGATAAATATACTACTAATATAAGACTTAAAAATCGTAAAAATAAAATATTTATAGATTGGGTTAGAAATACAAGAACTTCTACTAGTGTTGCTCCCTACTCTATTAGACTACGTAAAAACGCTCCAATATCTATGCCTATTAAATGGAGCGAACTTGATAAAGTAAAACCTAATGGAATAACAATAAAAAACGTAACTAATAGATTAAAAAGAGTTAATCCATGGAAATCATTTTTTGATTAATTATTTATATTCTTTTTTTAATATAATAGGATTATCTAAAACAATTTCATTAACTTGAACAGGTTTAACTTGCTTTTTTTCTTTTAAATTTAAAGATTTAAAATTAGTCTTTTTTTTCATTTCTTTTAAATCATTTTTTAATATTTTAGCAATTTCTTCATAACTTAATTTTTTATCATAAGCCCTATTAATTTTTTTTACATTATCTTTTTTTAATCCAAATTGTAAACAATATAGTTTTGATAATAATGCTGGAATTATAATTGAACATACTGTTAATGGTAAAGAAAAACTAGCAGCAAGAGATATTAATAACGTAATAATAGGTATAATTATAAAAGATATAATATTACCATAAAATCTATTTTTTTCTTTTAAATTAATATCTCTAAATTCTTTTTTAGCCTTTCTTAATTGTTTTAAAGTAGTATTAACTTCAGACATTTTTAAATACATATCTTTTAAAGATATATCACTACCCTCTTTATTTATTACTTCTAATTCTCCTTTATTATTAGATACTACATATACATTTTTACTAACTTGAACATAATTTTTTATCATAACAAAATACTTCCTTTTTGTATTAGATATAATAATATTAATAATTTTATTTGTCAAGATAAAAAGTTAAAAGCCTATTTTACTTTTAACTTTTGTCCTACTTTAATTAAATTAGGATTATTACCAATTATATCTTTGTTAATTTCATATAGTTTTTGCCATGTAGTATTATATTTTTTTGCAATAGTTGTTAAATTATCTCCTTTTTTTACTGTATATATTTCACTATTTGATTTAGGTATTTTTATTTTTTGTCCAACTATAATTAAATTAGGATTTTCTATATTATTATAGTCTGCTAATGTTTTATAATTTGTATTATATTTTAGTGCTATTTCGCTTAATGTATCTCCTGATACATTTTTTATGTAGTATTTTTAAATGTAAATATAATATCTATTTTCTTATCTTGATAGATATAAATTTTTTCAACTAAATTTATTATTAATTTTCTTGTTGGATTTTCTATTGATAAAAATTCATTTATATATTTTTCTATTTTTTTATTAACTTTATGTGAATCTATTTGTTCATATTTGAAATTATCAATAATTCTTTTATTATCATCTATTTCACTTTTTATATTTTTACTAATTCTTAAATATTGTGATTCATCTAGTATTCCTTTCAATCTATCCATATAAGTTTTATCTAAATTCTCTGTAAGTTTTTTGTTTATAAGTTTAATACTTTCTATATGTTTTTTTACATTTATTGTATTTTCTTCAAATTTTATATTTTTTATAGAACTTCTTATTTTATTTTTATCTAAATATTTTTTACATACATCTTTAATATTATCTAAAATTACATTTTCTAATATTTCATAATTATTTGTATGAGTTGTACAAACATGATATTTTGAATATGTTCTATAATAATCACAAGTAGTATAACTTCTTCCTGTTTTATTTTGATATCTTATTGTTATTCTATGTTTACAATCTCCACAGTATAATAGTCCATCTAATAAATAAAATCTTTTCTTTTCTGGTCTTTTAATATTTTTAGGTAATAGTGTTTGAACATAGTTAAAAGTATCTCTATCTATTATTGCCTTATGAGTATTTTTAACAATTATATAATCATTAGGATTGTTTTTTATAGTCTTTTTCAGTTTATAATTTATCTTTTTAGTTTTACCTTGAATTGTATCTCCAATATATATCCCGTTAGTTAGAATTGATTTTATTGTTGTATCAACCCATACACCAAATTCCTTGGAAATACACTTTGTATTCCAAACATAATTATAATAAGATGCTGGAGTTTTAATTTTTCTTTTAGTAAGTTCACCTGCTATATAGTGATATGTATTTCCTTTAATTGCTAAATCAAAAATTAACTTAACAATCTTAGCCTGTTCTTCATTAATAACTAAATGATTTTTATTATTTGGATCTTTCATATATCCAAAAGGGCATCTTCCAGATACATATAAACCATCTTTCATTCTTGAATGTAGACTAGATTTAACTTTTTTTGAAATATCTTTTGCATACATATCATTCATTATTGCTTTAAAAGGCGCTATATCATTATTAGTATTATCTATAAAAGTATCTATCCCATCATTAATTGCAATATACCTTATATTATTATTAGGAAAATATTTTTCAATAAGTTCACCTGTTGTAATATAATCTCTACCTAACCTTGACATATCTTTAGTAATAATCATATTTATTTTACCAAGTTCAATATCTTTAATCATTTTCTTAAATGCAGGTCGTTCAAAATTAGTTCCAGTAAAACCATCATCAACATATTCATCTATAACATTATAATTATTTTCCTTTACGTATTGGTTAAGTAAACTTCTTTGACTAACAATACTATCAGATTCATGTGTAAAATCATCTCTTGATAATCTCATATATAATCCTACTTTAAAATTGCTATTCATAAGTCTTAATTTATACTCCTATTATTTTGAAAATAAGATTCATTTAAAATATTGTAATTAAATTGTTTTTCTAATTCTATTTTTAATACATCTGTTATTATTTCATTTAAAGACTTACCATTTTCTTTAAAATTTAAATTAACTTTATATTTAACCATAAAGTTTATACCTCCAATAAATTTTATGGTTTTAATTTTTAAATTAGTAATATTATTTATCTTTGTTTAAAGTATTATCCATTTACCATTTCTTTTTCCATTACTTCTTTTAATGATATTTTTTTCTTGCATTTCTTTCATTATAGATTTTACTGTTCTAAGAGATTTATTTATTAATTTAGCAATTTCTTCTTGTTTAATATTTTCATTATTATTAATTATATTGATAATTGCTTGTTCTTCTAATGTATATTTATTATTTAAAGTAACGGTATTTTCTTCTTGTTTAAAATCTATATGAGTATATCTATTTTTTAATTTGTACTTTGTATCACTAAGTAAATTAAAGAAAAATCTTTCTAAAAATGTTGTATCTTCAAAAATATTTTTTTCAAAATTTCTATAATTAGCCCTAACAAGTGCATTTCTAAAATACCATGAATTTTCTGCAAATACATCATCATTAATATTAAAGCCAAATGTTCTTAAATACTTTATTATAAATACTGCTGTTGTTCTAGTATTTCCTTCACAAAATGGATGTATTTGCCAAATATTAGAAGTAAATCTTGAAATATGTTTTATTGATTCATCTATTGACAAATCTTTATATGAAAAATTTCTTTCTTGTTCTAAATCATATTCTAAAGTATCTTTTATAGTTTCAAAAGAAGAATATATAACAGTATCTCCATTTAAAATCCATTCTTTTTTAGTAAAATTATAATCTCTAATTTTCCCTGCTTCTTTATAAATGCCTTTAAATAATCTTGAATGAATACTAATTAATTCAAAAACATTAAAATTAAAACTATTTTCACTTAAAATTTCTGTTATTCTAACTGAAACTTTATCTGCTTCTTCACTATCAGTCTCTATTTTACGATTGTTTTCTATTTTATAATATTCATCTATTCTTTTTTTTGCTTCATCAATATTAATTTTACCTTCAATATGCTCTTTAGCAGTTTCTATTAAATATTTTGAAGGTTTTAATCCATCAACATCTTGAAGCCCAATAGCAGTTTCCCAAGTTTTAGCCTTTTCAATACTTTTTAGTTCACCTTGCTTAATATATTCGGATAATTCCATATTCCAATTTTTATCCATAAATTATCTCCTTTTACTATATTTATATTATAGCATTAATATAAATAATTTAAAATATTAAAGTGCAAAAATTGCACTTTGTATTTAATTATTGCACTTAAAAAAGTTATATATTATTCTCCATAAAAATTCTATCCCCCTTTTTTACAATATAAACTTCATCATTTGTTTCATTAGAATCTAACTTTTTAATACCTTTTAAATAATCTACGGGATTTACCCATTTAGAATTTTCTTTAATAGCAAAATGACAATGTAATCCTGTTGAAAAACCTGTTGTTTTAATAATATCTGTACCTAGTTTATCTCCTTTTTTAACTCTATCATTTAGTTTAACTGCAACTGATTTATTATCTAAATGACAATACATTGATATAATACCATTACCATGATCTATTGTTACATAGTTTCCACTACTTTTAGATTCATCATAACCTGTTATTCCATCACGACATTCTATTACTTTACCATCTCCAATAGAAACTATAGTTCCTAAAGTAGTTATATCTATTCCATAATGATAATTTTTATATGTTTTACCATTATATGTAAATTCTCTATATCCAAAAGGACTAGTATAATTAAGTTCTCCTAATTTATCTTTTATAGGACTTAATACAACGCCAGTAAGTTTTGACATTATTCTAACCCCTTTTCTGCATCTTCTTCTATACTAAATGCATCTTGTTTTTCTTCTTCCATAAAACCACCCAATATATTTTATGAAAAAAAATAGACTATATATAATTAACTTTAATTAATAATATAGTCCATTTTCTAAAATTAATTTCTTTATTTTTCTATCTTGATTTTTATAAGTTTTAATATAATTATTTGATACTTTTATATTATATTTTTTAATTAATGCTTCTATAAAATAATCCATATTAGCATCTAATACTTTTCTTATTAACATTTGAAAATATTCATCATTTTGTATTGTTCTTATATTATTTTTTTGTTTTATATTTAATTTAGCAAGTGCATTATTATATTCATATATTTTTTTTCCATAAAATGATAATTCATAATCAAATAAAGGTGCTAAATTTATTGTATTTATTTTATTATTAACAAATGTAGTTTTAAATAATAAATTATTATAATGTCTATCTATTTGATTACAATATAAATCAAATATAAATAATTTTTTTAATTCTTTTATAAATTCATCATAATTAGTAACATCAATAAATTTATTATAATCTTTTAAAAAAGTTATATTATCATAATGTTTTAATTCTAAATCACGAGTTCTCATATATTTATATTTATTAACACAAATAGATTTAGATAATAATCCATAATAATTTACATTATTTCTATTTATAATTGCAAATTCATTATGAATACTATCTATTTCAAAATATTTTGCAATTATTTCACATATAAGTTCATTATCTAAATATAATATACTTTGAATAGGTTTAAAAAAATACCAATCATTATCAATTTTTATCCAATTATTATAATATTCTTTTATATTTTCTTTTTTTGCACCAGTTTCATTATGTATATTATCTACTAATTCATCTATTTCTTTTTCATTTAAATCTTGTTTTATTTCTTTAACTCTTCTAACATTTCTAGATTTTTCATATAAAGTTTCTATATACATAAATATCCCCCCTTTTGTAAAAAGTATTATAACATAAATTGTAAAAAAATCAATTTTTTTTAGATATATTAATAAACCAATCAAATATCTTTTTGCTATTTATATCTATATCATATAAACTTTCTGGATGCCATTCTAAACCTATAACATTATTATCTATTTCTACACTTTCTATTATATTATCTATACTTTTTGAACTTATTAATAAGTTAGTTTTAGTTACACAATCATTATGTCTACTATTAACTATTATTTCATCTTTATTTAATATTTTTTTAAGTAGACTATCATTAAAATAAACTTTATGTACATAAGTATAATCACTATTATGTTTTATATAAGAATCTATTTTTGATATATTATTTAAATTATTATTAGATGCAATCATTTGCATACCTAGACATATTGCAAGTATTCCTTTATTTTTATTACATGCTTTTTTATATATTTCATATTCATAATTATACCAAATAGTTCCTCCAGGAAATAAAAATCCATCACATAAATCTATCAATTCATCTATATTTTCATATTCTATATCATTAAATGGTTCTAACTCATTTATTTTTTCTTTATATGGTGGAAGTATCATAATAGGTATTCCACCTGATTTTATTATTGAAGTTCTATATTCATCATATACTTTTATATATGGTTTATTATTTAATTCTACTCTTCCAATAATACCTATAATAGGTTTCATATTATCACCTATATAATAAATATTTAAATTTTAAAAAAATATTAAAAATTAATTTAATATCTTCTTTTTAATATCTATTTCTTTACTTATTATTAGTACTTCTAATACTTCATTATTAACAGTATAAGTAATAATATTTCCTACTTTTTGATTTATTATAGCACTTCCTAATGGACTAGATATTTCTACTTCTAAATAATTAGAATCTCCTTCAATATCCATTACTAATTTAATAGTTTCTTCAAAATTATCATTTAATATTTTAATATTAACAATATCTCCTATATTAACTAAATCTTTTTGTTCTATAATATCTTCTTCTAATGTTTTTAAAAAATTTATTTCTCTTATTGTATTTTCTATTTCCATACTTTCATATTTAGAATATATTTTTCTTTTTTTATCTCTTAATATATTTAATCTTTCTTCTAATTCTGCTATTTTTTGTTTGTATTTATTCATTATTAACCTTTCTTTATTAACTTTTTTGTATTTATATTTAATATTTCTTTTCTTTTATTACCAATATTATTTGAAATTATATCTAATTTACCATTAATATAATTTGTATATAATAATAGTATTGAATCTATAATTCTATCATATGGTTCATCTATATTTAATTCGTTATATAATTTATTATATGTAGTTAATTGTATGTTATCACTTTCATAATTAAATTTATTTATATAATTACTTAGTTCTACACTAAAATCATTATAACTATTTTCTAACTTTTCAAATTCTTTATTAAAATTATTTTCTAACTCATTTAAATAATTTTTAGTTTCTGTTAAATTTTCTAAAGTTTTTCTTACATCATTATATATAAAACTTAATCCATATCCTCTTATATAATCAAATGAAATACTATATTCTTTTATATAACCATCTAATTTGTTAAAAAGTTTCAAAAATTTATAATATCTTTTATTATACCAACTATATAAATCTTTATAAATTTCTTCTTTTACAAATTGTTCATAACTATCTAAAGACTTTAATTCTCTTTTTTTAAATAATTTTTTTCTTAATTTATTTTTTTCATTTTGTATATGTATTAATTCTATTGTATCTAATGGTATATCTTCATTATTATTTTTTAAATTTTCAAAATAATAAATTGCATTATTATCATTTAATATACTATTTTTATTTAAATATTTATAAAAGTTTTCATCAAATTCTAATCCATTAAAAGAATTTGTTAAATTTTCTAAATACTTTTTTATTTCATTAAATTCTTTAAAATTAATTTTACCATTAATTTTTTTTAAATTATCTGGAAGTATTTCTTTTAAAAATATAGGCATATTAAAATCTATTTCTAATAATTGTTCATTGTTATATTTATCAGTTAATATTTTATTATCTTTAATAAACTCAATAAAATTATCAATTTTATTTAATTCTATTTGAGATAATATAGTATCAATATCACTTAAGTTAGTATTTAGTTCTAAATGAGTACAATTACTACTAGTTTTTATAGAATTAATTTTATTATTTCTAATATCATTATTAGTACTATATTCTTCATTTAAAAAACTAACAAATTCTTCATTATTAAGTATATTATTTATTTCATTATAAATACATTCTATTCTTTTATTATTATTTAAAACAGTATCTATAATATCATCTTTTAAACTATATTTATCAAAGTTTTTATCTATATTATTATTTTCATTTTCTAAAAATAATAATTCATAAATTAAATCATCAAGTTTAAAATATAATTCTTTTAATTTTACTTCATTAGTATTATTAAATTTATCCCAATTAATTAGTTCATTATAATCTAATGCATTTACATATTTAGTAGGTATTAAATCAGATTCATAAATATTATTTAATAAATCTATTTGTTTTTCTAATAAAATTACTTTATATTTTAAATTATTAAAATTACTTTTACCTATTTTTTCATTAAATTCTATTCTATTTTTTATTTTTTGTAATTGATTAGTTTTATTTTCTATTTCATCATCAATAAAATCATACAGTTCGTACATATATTTTCTCCTTAACTTTTAAAAAAGTGTATTAATATAATAACACTTTTAATAATTCATTTCAATCAACTTTTTTTATTTTGATAAAATATTCTTAAATTTTAATCTACTAAATAGACATTACGTCTTAACTAAATACTAATTTAAAAGTTACAGTGAATAGTTTTTTACTTATTTTTTACTTTAGACCTTCCTTATATAATTTAATACTATTGCAACTTTAAAATATAAATATTTATTAAATAATAGCAATTTATGTATTAATATATTTGATAAAGTAAGTTCTTTTTTATTTACATATTTATAATTTTCTTTAATAAACTTATATTTATTTATAAAAAAAGTAGAATTTAATATATTTTTATTAGTATGTTTTAATAATCTATATGATTCTATATAACTTAAAACATAATATTGCATAATTTCTTTTTTTAATTTAGGATATTTTTCTAATAAATAATTACATTTTAAATCTATCATATCAAATCTATCTTTTCTTACATTTATATTAGGATTTCCTAAAATAGAATTAGTTCGTTTTATATATTTATATAATATACAATCTATATATATTACTTTTTTAGAATTACTTAATAATTTAAATGTAGTACCAATATCTTCAAAATATTTTCTTATAGGATATCTTACATTTTTAAATAATTCTTTTTTATATAATTTATTCCATGCATAATCATCTATATAAATATTATAATTTATATTATTTTTTATATTTTCTTTTATTACACTTATATTATTTAATTTTTTTACTTTATAATTATTTATAACAAAATTAAAGTCTTCTTTTCTATCAAAATTACAAACTACAATATCTGCTTTATTATTAATTAATTCTTTATATAATATTTCATACATATTAGGACTTATATAATCATCACTATCTACAAAACCTATATATTTTCCTTTTGCAATATCTAGTCCTACATTTCTTGCACTAGATAATCCATTATTTTCTTTGTGTATTACTTTTATTCTTTTATCTTTATTTTTATATTCATCACATATTTTACTAGAATTATCTGTTGAACCATCATCTACTAATATTATTTCTATATCTTTATATGTTTGATTTATTATACTTTCTATACATCTTTTTAAATATGCTTCTACATTATATACTGGTACTATTATACTTATTAAATCCATACTAACCTCATTTTAATATATTATTTTTTATATAATTTATATTTAACATTAAATATATTAAGACACCTATAAAGATTTTAACAACTAACATAAATACCATATTTAAATTAAGTAAACTAATAAAACTACAACATACAAACATAATAAGTGACTTAAATAAATATTTTAATGCTATTTTTACATATTTTAATATATGAATTTCTTTTTTTATTTTACTTAATTGATATAACATAACTATAAATTCTGTTAATAAAGTTCCTAATGCTGCTCCTAATGCATCAAATATAGGTATAAATATAAAATTTAATATTGTATTAACTACTGCTCCTATACACATTGCTATAACATAAACTTTATCTTTTTCTTTTGGAGTAATATATTGTGTTGAAAAAATATTAGCAAAAGAAACAAATATAGTTGCAATAAGTAAAATTTTTAATATATTTGATGAACGTAAAAATTCTTTTCCTAAAAATAAAGGTATCATTTCATCAGACACTACTATTAAACCTAATACTATAGGAAAAACTAAAAACATAATAAAATTAACAGATTTTTCTATATTTTTTTTAACTTGTTTTTCATTGTTTTTAGCCACTAAATTAGAATTTTTTGGAGACATAATAGTAGATAACGCATTTGTAAAAATATAAGGTATTTTCATAAACTTAGCAGATTGACTATATAATCCAACTTCACTCATAGAAGTAAGTGATCCTAACATTAATTGATCCATGGATGTATAAATACTTTTTGCAAATATTGGAATAAATAACAAAAAACTCGGTTTTAAATATTTTATAACTTCTTTTGGTTTTACTTTTACATAATGTATTTCATTTTTTAAAAATTTAATCCAAATAATATTTGCAACAAAACTAGATAAAGACATAATTAATGCATATTTCCATAAATCATCACTATTTTTAACAAATATAACTATTAATATAAAAGTAAAAATTTTAATTATTACGTTTTTTGATATATTAGTTTTAAATTTCTCTAATCCATTAAAAACCCATGATACTTCAAAAAAAACTGCAAATAAAGAAATACTTTTTATTAACGCTATAACAATTTTATCTTTTAAAAATAAAATAGAAAATAACAAATATAATATACTCATTAATATAGTCATTGTAAATTGTATATAATAAATTTCAAAAAAAGCTTTTGAACGTTTTTCTATATCATCTCTATTTTTAGCTATTAATCTACTTCCTAAACTAGAACATCCTAATTTTGAAAACATGATAAAATAACTTAATATAGCCCATATATAAGAATTAATACCTAACGCTGTAGATCCTAATACCCTTGATGTATATGGCGTTATAAGTATAGGAAACATAAGTATAAATATTTGATAAATTAAACTGTAAATATAATTTTTTTTCGTAGTACTCATAATATCACGCTATAAGTGTATCATTTTAAAAAATTATTTACAATATATTTTAATTTTTACATAATTTATATATATAAGATGTTATAGGTATATTAATTTTTAAAAACATAAATAAAATATACGCTCTTTTACCAATATATTTAATATTTAATACTTTTATTTTTGTTTTTTTAAAATAATCAATTCTCTTTTTTAAAAAAATATCATTTTTAAAATCTTTATTATTTAAAGAATATATATCTAAAATAGTAAAAACTAAATGTCTAATATAATTATTTATAACTAAATTTAAATAATCAGGATATTCTTTTTTTATTAATTTAGCCCTTTTTTCAACAATTTCTAATTTATTATAAATAGTATTCTTATTTTTATAATTAATAATAGAATTATTTCTAACATTATATTTATATAATTTACAATTAAGATAAACTATTTTTTTACATTTATTTATTATAAGATAAGTAGTTATTATATCTTCATAAACAAAACCAATTGGATATCTAATATTTTTAAATAATTCTTTTTTATATAGTTTATTCCATGCTGATGGATTAACTTTATTATCTGTTGTTAATAATCTTTTTATAGCATCTTTTTTAGTAAAAATTGTAATATTATAATCATTAATTATTTTATTATCATTTTTAATATAAATACTATCACACATTGCCATATCTGCTTTATTATTAATTAATTCTTTATATAATATTTCATACATTTTAGGACTTATATAATCATCACTATCTACAAAACCTATATATTTTCCTTTTGCAATATCTAGTCCTCGATTTCTTGCACTAGATAGTCCTCCATTAACTTTGTGTATTACTTTTATTCTTTTATCTTTATTTTTATATTCATCACATATTTTACTAGAATTATCTGTTGAACCATCATCTACTAATATTATTTCTATATCTTTATATGTTTGATTTATTATACTTTCTATACATCTTTTTAAATATGCTTCTACATTATATACTGGTACTATTATACTTATTAAATCCATAATTATTTCCTCTAAAGTAAGTTTATCATTAATAATATCTATTTACAATAAATTATTTATTTTATATAATAACAATATATTATTCTTAAAAAGAAAGACTGATTTTATGAAGGATAAGATATCTATAATACTACCTATATATAACGTAGAAAAATGGTTATCAAAATGTTTAGATAGTATACTAAATCAAACAATAACAAACTTTGAAGTTATATGTGTCAATGATGGATCATTAGATAACTCTTTAAATATACTTAAAAAATATGAAAAAAAAGATAGAAGAATTATAGTTATTGATAAAGAAAATGAAGGTGTTTCTATTGCTAGAAATATTGCTATAAATAAATCAACAGGAAAATATATAACATTTGTTGATGCAGATGATTATTTAGAAAAAGATGCATTAGAAACAATGATTAAATTAATAAAAAAAGAAAAAGTTGATATTGTTAGAACTACATACAAAAGAATATATAAAGACCATATATCTTTTGAAAATGAACTAAAATATAAAGATAAAATTATATTAAATAATAAAAATAAAAAAAATTTAATAGAATCTGCGTTATTACAAGAATTTGGTTGTTATTTATGGTTATTATTAATAAAAAAAGATTTAATTATTAAAAACAATCTTTATTTTGAAAAAGAATTATACGTTCATCAAGATTTAGATTTTTATATTAAATTAATTAAACATGCTAAAAATATATATTTTTCTAATAAAATAACTTATAATTATTTATATAATAATAGTGGTTCTAAAAATTTAAAATATGTTGAAAGAAATATAGAAAGCAATATAAATTTATTTAAAAAATTAAATAAATTATTAGATAAAAATTATATTCCATTTATTAGTGTTCTTTGTTTTAATTTAATTTTATCTTATTTTAAACCACTTTATAATAAAGATAAAAATAAGTTTAAAATATTATATAAAAATCTTATGAATAATAAAGATTTTATAAAAATAATTAAAAATATTTATAAAACCAAAGCATTTAAATATTTAATAAAAAGAGATAAAATATATTATATATTTTTAAGATATAGTCCTAATGTAAATATTATTTGCTTATTAATAAAATTAAAAAATATAATTAATGTTTTTTAGTTTTTTTATATATTTTTTTAAAATGATAATATATTATATTAAAAATTCTAAAAATCTCTTTATTAAAACAAAATAATCTATATTCTATTTTATATTTTTTAGGTACTAAATCTGATTCAATTAATTTTTTATCTACATTTTCTATTATTTTAAATGTATTTTTTAGTTTTTCACTATAAAATATTTTTTTATTTTTAAAATGACTACTCCACATTACTGCTGCAAGTAATGTTATAATTCTATTAGTTTCAATTAAATCTTTATATTCTTTATAATTCTTTATTAAATCATTATATCTATTTTCAATCATTTCAATTCTATCAAATATTTTTTGTGTATTGTTATTATAAGTTATAGAATTACCATTATCATAATAAGCATATAATCTACAATCTATAGTTACAATTTTTTTTGATTTATTAAAAAGTTTATATGTAGTTCCTATATCTTCATATAAAAATCTTTCAGGATATCTTATATTTTTAAATAATTCTTTTTTATATAATTTATTCCAAGCATAATCTTCTATTTTTCTTTTTTTTAATTTTATTAATTCTAATATTGCTTCTATATTTGTATATTCTTTTAAATTAAATTCTGTAGTAAAAGAAGGAGGTTCTTTTTTAAAGTAAGAAAAATTACATATAATAATATCTCCTGAGGTTTTTATTAAATTATTATACATCATTTCGTACATATTAGGACTTATATAATCATCACTATCTACAAAACCTATATATTTTCCTTTTGCAATATCTAGTCCTACATTTCTTGCACTAGATAGTCCTCCATTTTTTTTATGTATTACTTTTATTCTTTTATCTTTATTTTTATATTCATCACATATTTTACTAGAGTTATCTGTTGAACCATCGTCTACTAATATTATTTCTATAGTTTTATATGTTTGATTTATTATACTTTCTATACATCTAATTAAGTATTTTTCTACATTATATATTGGTACTATTATACTTATTAAATCATTTTTCATTAGTTTATCCTTTCTATTTATTACGAAATTTAATAAAATATTTTATTCTATATAATAAGTACCATAAATAAATAGTACACTTCATATTTATTTTTAATAATATAAATAATATAATTGTTTTTTTATTTAAGTATTCTTTATCTAATTCTTTTAATTTTATTTTCTTAAAATATTTATATCTATTTTTAAAATAATCTTCTTTTAGAAAACTTTTATCTTTCATTTTAGATGTATTTAATAAAGTATATATAAAATGTTTTACATAGTTATTTTTTACATCATTTTCTAAATTAGGATATTTACTTGCTATAAATTTTCCACGTAATTCTACCATTTCAAATTTATCATAAATTGTTTTTTTATTTATATTATTAGTATTAGTTATAGAACTTACTCTAAAATTATAAGCATATAATTTTAAATCAACATAAACTATTTTTTTTATCTTATTTATTAATTTAAATGTAGTACCAATATCTTCATAAATAAATCCATTAGGATATCTTACTTTATTAAATAAACTTTTTTTATATAATTTATTCCATGCAGTTGAATCAACATGATTTGTTAAACTTATGAGTTCTTTCATAGCATCATACTTATTATATATTTCTATTTTATAATCATCTACTATATTAAATACAGCCTCTTTTTTTTGAAAAACAACATCATCACATGCAGAAATATCAGCATTATTATTGATTAATTCTTTATATAATATTTCATACATTTTAGGACTTATATAATCATCACTATCTACAAAACCTATATATTTTCCTTTTGCAATATCTAGTCCTCGATTTCTTGCACTAGATAGTCCTCCATTAACTTTGTGTATTACTTTTATTCTTTTATCTTTATTTTTATATTCATCACATATTTTACTAGAATTATCTGTTGAACCATCATCTACTAATATTATTTCTATATCTTTATATGTTTGATTTAGTATACTTTCTATGCATCTTTTTAAATATGCTTCTACATTATATACTGGTACTATTATACTTATTAAATCCATTTAAACTCCTTTTTTATGATATAATTATTTGCTAATTTTTGTTTTTATTTTATAATTCTTTATTTTTTTGAAATAATATATTTTTATTAAATGCAATAAAGTACCGTTTCATAAACGTTGTCTCTATGATGTCTTATGTATAATTTATACCATGGAAAATTATCATGTATAAAAAATGGTATTTCACATAAATCTTTTTTATTATGATATATACATATTGCAAGTCTTGGTTTATCTCTTTTAATAGTTTTAATAGCACCTAATAAAGCCTCTTTTTCTGCTCCTTCTATATCCATTTTTATAAAAGTTACTTTATCTTTTTTACAAATATTATCTATAGAATTAGTTAATACTAATTTTGTTTTTAAATTTTTTTCATTTAAATTAATATGTGAACTTGTATTATAATTCATATTAAAATTTAATTTAGTTTTCTTACTCCATAAAACTATTGGTATTATTTCTATATTTTCATATTTTTTTATGTTATTTTTTAATTTTTCTCTATTAAATTCATCTGGTTCTATTGCATATACTTTTTTCCAATAATTTTTCCCACCAAAGTTTGTTAATTCATCTATTGTATCTCCAATGTAAGCTCCAGCATCTATAAATACTTCGTCTTTCATAGGTTTTATTATATCTTTTTGAAAATATTGTGGTTTAACAATAATATTACTAAGATATTTTTTATTTAAAGTTAATCTATATTTAATAATACAATTCATTGTTTCTTTAGATAAATTATCTTCTAATAAATCATATAATTTATTAAAATCATTTTCATGTTCTTTATAAAATCGTTTAAAATTCTTTTTTCTTTCATTCTGATGTAACTTCTTTGTTCTATACTTCATAATTTTAGTATTTTTTATTTTTGGAACAATTTTTTTTAAATATTTATTTTTTTCCATAATAATACGTAGTGCATGTATCATAAAATTCACCTAACTTATTAATATAATATCATAAAATATATATTATTTATAGTTTATATAATGTATTTATTATGTTTTTTTCATTTATTCCATTAATATAATTTAATTTATTTTTATAAATATTATTTATATTATTAATACTAACAATACCATTTAATTTTAAATCATATAATATTCTTTCTATATAAAATTTATTAATTATATATTTATAACTTTTCATATATGTAATTAAACTAAATATTAAAAACGTTATTATAATAATATTATTTATCTTATAAATATATAAATATATTAAAAATAATATTAATACTAATATATTAATAATTATACTTATAAAGATAGATTTTTTAAAAGATATAAATAATTCAAAAATACTATTTAATATTTTATATCCATCTAATGGATTAATAGGTAATAAATTAAATAATATAATAAATGTATTATATTTTAAAAATAAAGAATATATTTTTATACTTATAAAATTAATTTTAAATAATATAAAAAATATAATATATAAAATTAATTGAATAATTATACCACCTAGACTTATTAATAAAACTTTTTTTGAATTAGTATTTATTAACATATCACTTTTAATTATTCCACCATATGGATATATATTAATAGAATATACTTTTATATTATTTAATTTCATTAAAAAAAAATGTCCTAATTCATGTAATATAATTATTATAAAAATTATAAATATATCTTTAATATAACCTGATAAAATACATAGCAAAAAAAATAAATATGTAAAAATATTAATTTTAAATATATTCTTCATAATCTATATATTCACCATCTTTTAAAAACGTTAAATATATATAATCATCTATACTAGTACCTAACAAAGTATCTTTTTCTACATAATCATATAATTCTATACTTAAATTTTCTATATTAGAATACCAATAATCTATTCCATCAGTACCTTGTATAATAACAGTATTATTTAAACCATCTTTTTCTCCTATATATACTACTATTCCACCTTTTAAAGAATATAAATTATAATTTTTACCTACTTTTAATTTTACTCCATTTTTATATTTTTCTTTACTTTCATAAACTAATCCTTCTTTCATTACTACTTGTTCTTTTTCTAATACATCAAATGGAATATATTTATCTATATATTTATTATATAATTTATTAAAAAAAGTTAAATTTATATTATTATTTAATATGTTATTTTTAAACCATAATAAATTTTTATCACTAAAATTACATACTATAGATATTACTAAAAATAGTATTACACATATAAGACATCTAGTTATAAAATCTCTAATATATTTTTTCATATATTCACCCAATAAAATATATGTATAAAAAAAGATATTAATTCATTTCAATTAATTTCTTTTTAGTAGTTATTTCCATATTTAATTTATATATTTCTTTTAAATAATTAAAATATTCAAATTCTGTAAAATAAATTTTATAATTATTTTCTAAATTTTTAGTTACTCTATTTATTTCATTAAGCATTAAATTACAATCATTAATATCAGTTACATTAGATTGTATCATTAAGTTAATTATATGATCTACGTTTTTTATATCTTTTTTTAATTTTATTGTAAGTATTTTTTTTAATAAATTTGTATTTACTATAATTAAGTTTTTAATATGTTTGTTTTTTGGTTTAAATGAGTATCCGTTTATATTATTCAATTTATAGTTTTTATAATTAGTTTTCTTTATGTATACTACTTTCATATTTTGCTCCTAAATCACTACGTTTTAAATTTGTTTTTTTTATTTGTTCATTTTTTCTCCATTTATTAATTTCTTGGTGATTTCCACTTAATAAAACGTCAGGTACTTTTAATCCTCTAAAATCTGCTGGTTTTGTATATACTGGATAATCTAAAAGGTTATTAGTAAATGATTCACTATCTAAACTTTCTTTTGTTATTACTCCATCTATTAGTCTTATAACACTATCAGTAACAATCATTGCAGGTATTTCTCCTCCTGTTAATATAAAATCCCCTATACTTATTTCTAAGTCTACAATTGTTTTTATTCTTTCATCAAAACCTTCATAATGTCCACATAATAATATGATATGTTTTTTTTGTGATAAATTAACTGCAATATTTTGATTATAAGTTATTCCATCTGGAGTTAACATAATAACTAATGAATCATTTGTTTTAATACTTTCTATTGCATCAAATATTGGTTCACACATTAAAACCATTCCAGCGCCACCACCGTATGGAGTATCATCTACTTGTTTATTATTTTTTTTGCTAAAATCTCTAAAATTTATTATTTCTACTTCAACTAATTTTTTATCTATTGCACGTTTTATAATAGATTCATTTAAAAAGTTATCAAAATAATGTGGAAAAAGTGTTAATATACTTATTTTCATAATATAAGTCCTTCTATATCATCTACAATAATTTGTTTATTTTTTTTATCTACTGTTTTAATATATGGAGAATTTAATGGAATATAATAATTTTTTTTATATTTTATTTGTAACAATGGATTTATATCATTTGAATAATCTTTTACTATTCCATATACAGTATCATTAAATACTACATTCATTCCTATTAAATCACTTAATAGATAATCACTATCTTCTAATTTTAATATATCTCTTGATGTATATACTTTTTTACCTACATATTTTAATACATCATTTATATTATCTAATTCATCTATTGTAATCATATCAAAATTTTTATGTTTTCTATATGTTCTTATTTTATGTAATTCTTTTTCAATTAATATTTTATTTCCTGGAATAAATACTAAATCTTTTTTTTCAAAATCACTTATTATTCTTAGTTCTCCTTTTATTCCATGTGTATTAACAATCTTACCTATATAAACTAAATCCATAAAATCACCATCCTTTTTTAAAATTAATGTTATTATTCTTTATATTCTTATATTTTTTCTTCATCTTTAATATATCAAATATTTCATTATTTTGTCTATACTGTAATCTTTTATATTACGTTTAATTTTATTTATATAAATTGATAAGTTCTAGATATTATTCTTTTATCAGAACAATATTCTATTATGTATTTATTATCATGTTTACATATTATTATTCCTATTGTTTTATTTTGATTTATCGTTTTTATTGTTTTATCTATATAGTTCATATATATTTCTATTTGTCCTATATGTTCTTTTTTTAATTCTGTTACTTTTAGTTCTATTACTACATAACAATTAAATTCTATATTATATAGTAATATATCTATATAGTTATAAGTATTACCTAGTT
>CANRDR010000009.1 GCA_947629425.1 uncultured Bacilli bacterium
TAGGTTCAATCATTGAAATACCATATAATCTTTCGTTAAGTTTAAGACCATCAATAGTACTAAAAAAAGATATAAAACTAATAAGTGGAGATGGAACAAAGACAAATGCATATAAAGTAGATGAAAATCCATTTGATGAAGGAACATTAGCATATAATATAATAAAAAATGCACAAAATGTAAGAGATAATAAAGAAACAACAAATAATACAACGAAATTATCACCAGTACCAGAAAGTATACCAGCACAACAAGCAAGTGGAATAGATGAGAGAACTCTATCAATAACAGAAGATGATTATGGTAGTTCATACTACTTTAGAGGAAATATAGAAGATAATTACTTAAACTTAAATAATATGTGTTGGAGAGTCGTTAGAATACAAGGGGATGGAAGTATTAAAATTACTATTGAAGATGATTCCTCTCTATGTGAATTATCAACTGGAAAAAATAATAGTATTTCAAATGTATTATATGGATATAAAGAAGAAAATGGTAAAATTTTAGCAGATTATGAAAATTGTACAAATGATTCTACTACATGTATACGTTCAAAATTACAAAAATGGTTTAATGAAAAATTTACAACTAATATAGAAACTACTTATCCTTCAAATGAACAAGCAACTTTAAAGGAAGAATTTAAAGATAAAATTAAATATGAAAATTGGATAATAGGGGATTGGACAACTGCTTATAATAATATAGATGGAACAAAATATGATACTCCGCCATCAGATAAATTTTATCATTATGAAAATTATCGAAATATTTTCAATAAACCAACATTAACTACTAAAATTGATGGCAAATATTTAAAAGTAAATGATTATATATCTGGATTGACAGCAGAGGAACTAGTATTTGCAGGTACAGGTTGGAGTTCAAGTAAAGCAAATACAAATTTTTATTTATATGATTCTAAAGATTATTGGACTCTTTCGCCGGCTTATTATAATAGTGATGATACATATAATGGTGATTGGTTATTAGATATGAATAAGTCTGGTTACATTGGCGCATGGCATGTTAATTATGCAGATAATCAAAGAACCACTTATCCTACAATAGTATTGAATAAAGATATAACGATAAAATCAGGAAATGGATTAAAAACAAGTCCATACATAATAGAATAAATATATTATCATCTATTTTAACAAACATTAAATTTCTAAAATAAATTTTATATTTAATTTTAAATAAACAATATAAAAAATTATGTACTTTAAATAAAAAATGAAATATAATATAAAAAAGAAATTTATGAGGTGTTTTATGATTGAAAATAAAAAAATACTTATATTAGGAATGGCAAGAAGTGGTACAAGTATAGCAAAACTATTATCAAAATATAATAATGATTTAACTATAACTGATAAAGTAGAACAAGATGAATCATTAATTAATGAATTAAAAAAATTAAACATAAAAGTAATTATAACTGATAAACAAGAAGAATTAGTTGATGATAGTTTTGATATAATTATTAAAAATCCAGCAATAATTAGTACACATCCAGCAATACTAAAAGCAAAAGAGTTAAATATAGAAGTTATAAATGAATTAGAAGCATGTTTTAATTTAATACCTAAATCTACTAAAATAATAGGTATAACAGGTTCTAATGGTAAAACAACTACAACTACAATGATTTATGATATATTAAATAAAAAATATAATAACGTTTATTTAGGAGGTAATATTGGAACTCCTTTATCAAGTATAGTAGAAAATATTAAAGATAATAGTATATTAGTATTAGAAATATCTGATCATCAACTATGTGATATGTATAAATTTAAAACTAATATAAGTGTATTAACTAATTTAAGTCAAGTTCACCTAGATTTTCATAATAATTCTTATGAAACATATAAATCTATGAAAAAAAGAATATTCAATCATCATACTAAAGAAGATTATGCAATATTAAATAAAGATGATTTAGATGTAATGAATTTAACTAAAGATATTAAATCTAAAAAATTATATTTTTCTAAAACAAATGGAGATATTTATATAAAAGATAATAATATAATTTATAAAGATGAAATAATAATTAATACTAATGATATTGCAATAAAAGGAATGCATAATTATGAAAATATAATGGCTACTATCTTAGTATGTAAATTATTTAATATAGAAAATAATATAATTATTGAATATTTAAAAGAATTTAAAGGAGTAGAACATAGAATAGAATTTGTAAGAGAGTTAAATAATAGAAAGTTTTATAATGACTCAAAGGCTACAAACAATAAATCAACTATAATAGCATTAAATTCTTTTAAAGAACCAACAATATTATTAATGGGTGGATTAGATAGAAATATTCCATTTGATGAATTAGCACCATATTTAAATAACGTAAAAACTATTATATGTTTTGGTGAAACTAAAAATAAAATAAAAGATTTTGCAAATAAACAAAACAAAGATTGTATAGTTTTAGAAACTTTAGAAGAAGCTACTTATAAAGCATATGAAATAAGTAGTGAAAATGATGTAATTCTATTAAGTCCAGCATGTGCATCTTGGGATCAATTTCCTGATTTTGAAACTAGAGGAAATCTTTTTAAAGAAATAGTAAATAGTTTAAAATAATATCAGTTTTTATTCTGATATTTTTTAATTGATTAAATTTAAAAATTTGTTAAAATAAATATTAAATTAAGAAGTGTGATAGTATGTATAAAGTAAATATTTTTTATGATAAATTAAATAATTATAAAGATATAATATTAGAAGAATTAATAAAATATTATGGTATAGAATATACTAATAAAATAATAAAAAGATATAATAAAACATTTTTTATATTAGATAGTGATCCTATAAATACATTTAAATATATATTAAATAATAAACAAGATTTTAAAGCAATTGATATATTAAAATATTATAAAACTTATATATTATATAAAAACTTATTTATAAATAATTCTAATAAACATATGTTATGGGTAGAAAAATATATAAATACTTATTTAACAGATAAAAAAATTAATATAAAAAAAGAAGAAATACAAGAATTATTTTTAAATTATATAGATGCTTTTAGTACACAAAATGAAAACTTATTAAGTAATAGTCCTAAAATAGTAAAAGATAATATATTAAAAAGAAGAAACTATGTTATAAAAAAAATGAAAGAATTAAATATAAATATAAAATTAGATAATAAAACTATAGATAATTTAATAGAATTTATATTTGATTCTAAAGATTATCATAGAATAATAATATCTAAAAAAAGTGAATTAGGTAAATACATAAAAGATAATTTAAAAGATTTAAGTGATTATAGTGTTAAAAATATTGTATTTGGTAGTGATACTGCATTTAATTTAGTAATATTTTATGATGAATTTGATAATACTAAATTTTATAAAGTATTAAAATTTCCTATAATAGAACAAATTAATAAAAATTGTAATTGTTTAGATGTAATATTAATACATGAAATAATACATTGTATAGAAACTAATGAATTAGGTAATTGTGTAGGATTAGATAATAATACTGCAAATAAAGTATTTAATGAAATAAGAACACAAAAACTTGCTATAGAAATAGCAAATATATTACATAAAAAAGATATATTTATATTTGATAATAAAAATAATTATAATGATAAATTTACAGCATCTTATGAATATTTTAAAGATATCAGTTATAGTTTTATAAATAATCATGAAGATATTATAAAATATTGTGCAATTAATAATGATTTAAATTTATTATATGATTTCTTTGGTAATAATTTTAAAATATATTCTAAATATTTAGATCAATTATATGAAAATATAAAATCATATGTAGATAATGGTTATAAAATAAATGAAATTAAAGATGAACATGCACTTAAATTAATTAAAAAAATAGAAGATAGTTTAATTAATAATTAAAGTATTAATAATAAGAATGCTTGCAAAAATATTCCATAATATAAATGGTATTATAAAATATGCATTCTTTTTATTTAATTTATATGTTTCATTAAAGAAATATATAGATGATACTAAACCACATAAAGTAACTATAGTACTTAGTATTAAATTATTATAATAGAAAAATACAATACTATATAATTGATTAAATATATAAGTTAAAACTAATGATAAAGTATAATTTCTATTAATTATTTCATTTTTAATAGTATTATAAATAGATATAGATAAAAGTATATAAAGTATTGGCCAAACTATAATAAATACTATTTTATTAGGAGTATATATAGGTAAATTTAAAGAATTATAAAAAGTTTTATTAAATGGTGCAATAATAGAACTAATAAACCATAAAAATAAAATAATTAAAAATCCCAATATTTTTTTCATAATCAAATTCCTTTACTATATTTAAACTTTGTTATACAATATATATATGTTAGAAAGGACATATTTATGAATAATACACTAATTATTTCTGAAAAAGATGAACTAATTATGAAATTAGTACATTACTTTGTAACTAAAGAAAATTATGCTCCTATAGTAGTTAATGGAGTTAAAAATGAAATATGGTTAGAAAATTTAGATGCGTATTATAAAATAATAAGAATTAATTCTAATTATATTCATAATAAAGAACAATTTGATTTTGATATATTTAAAATATTAAATGTAAATAAACAAATAAAGAAAAAAACATTAACGAGAAAATTAAAAACATTAAATATATTAACAGATACAAGTGAATATGTTAATATCGATGATTTTAAAAATGATTATATAGATAACTTTATTATAAAAACTAATGAAGATTTAGAGAGTAAAGATGGAATTATTTCATTATTTCCACAAATATTAAATGAAAATGTTAAGAATTTACATGGTTTAGAATTTTTACTTAATGTATCTAATGATATAAATAAAAAAACAGAAAAAGAAAATAAAATATATGAAAATGTATTTAAACCAAAAAAAATTGTTGCGACTAAAGTATTAATTATAATAAATATAATTATGTTTATATTTTCGTTATTATTTGAAATGACTAAAGGGTATGATCTTGCTATTTATTTAGGTGTAGGTAGATCATTTGTAAAATCAGGAGAATGGTATAGGATAATAACTTGTGGATTTTTACATGCTGGTATAATACATTTATTTACAAATATGATTTCTTTAAATGTATTAGGAAGTCAAGTAGAAAACTTTATTGGTAAAAAGAAATTTTTAATAGTTTATTTTGCTAGTATGATTACTGGAAGCCTACTTTCTTGTGCTGTATCTGATTCATTAAGTATTGGTGCAAGTGGTGCAATATTTGGATTATTTGGAAGTCTATTATATTTTGGATATTTTTATAGAATATATTTAGGAAATGTATTAAGAACTCAACTAATTCCATTATTAATATTAAATTTAGCGATTGGATTACTTCCTGGTATAGATATGGCTGCTCATATTGGTGGTTTAGTTGGTGGAGTATTTGCAACTATGATGGTTGGTATTGATAAAAAAACAAAGAAAAGTGATAATATTAATGGATTAATTACTTTAATAATATTAATAGGGTTTTTAGTATTTTTAATAATGAAATAGGGATGTTTATGGATAGTGATATTAGTATAGAAATTGATAATAAAAAATATTTAATAATTGATAAATTTAATAAAGAAAATAAAGATTTTATAATATTAAAAGAAGATGGTAGTGATGAAATTTATGCATCACTTTATGAAATTAATGATGATAAATTAAAAATAATACCAATTACTGATGATAAAGATTATGATTTAGTAGATGAATATTTAGGTGAATTATGAAAATAATGTTTAATATTACAGATACAATGTATCCAATATGTATAAAAAATAATAAATATGAAAATACTCAAGTTGTAGCAAGTTATATTCTAAAAAATAAAGAAAAAATAGAAAATATAAAAATAGTAGATGGAATAATAACTTTTAATTTTAAAAATACTTTTGTTAAAATAGTAACAAATAACAGATTATCAAATAATGAAATCTTAAATGAAGTTATTAAATTTGCAAAAGCTAAAAGAAAAGAAATTTATAGAAAAAAACTTAGAAATAGGAAAATAAAACGTGTATTATTTAATGCTGCTATAGGATTAGGTATTAGTTTTACTATAAGTGCTATTGCAACATCTATATTAATAGGAAAAGATACATCTAAATTAAAAAAGAAAGTAGAAGAGAACAAGATTACTTATAATGATCCTAATATTAAATCTTATGAATATAATAATATGAACTTAGTATTAGATAATAATGAAGAAATATCAATAAATCTTGATTATAACGATAGAACTGATACTGATAAATTTAAACATACTAAGGAAGTTTATTTTAATAAAATTAATGAGTATTCTAAAAAATATAATATAAATCCTTATGTTATGCTTGCAATTGCAACACAAGAAACTGGAGGAGAAGAAAATTATTTTTATGGCTCTGGTAAAGGTTTAATGCAAATTGAAGAAAGTGCTTGGGATAATGAGATATTAAAAGCATATAATACTGAATTAAATGATTATGAAACAATCAGAGTTGATGGTAGTAGATTAAATGAACTAGATTATAATATTAAAGTAGCATGTATGTATTTTCAAAATTGTTTAACTTTATCAAATTATAAATTAGATGTTGCAATTCAAATGTATAATTATGGATATGGTAATATGACTAAAGTATTAAGAAGTGCAAATGATAATTTAAATTTATCTTTTAGTGAATGTATGAATCATTATGTAGATAATTGGAAAAATTTTAGATCTGTTGTAAATAGTGGAGATAAATTGTATTTAGAACATATATTATCATATATAGAAGATAGTAAAATAGATATTAATAAAGTAAATTCAAGTGATGTAATAACATATAATATCAATAAAAATAATCGAAATTTGACAATTTAATATATTTGTGCTAAAATGTAGTTGTCAATGGGGGTTGGACACTATAAAGTTTGGGCTAAAAAGAACTCCATTGAGGAGTTTTTTAACATATTTGACAAAGTATTGTTAATGTGTTAGAATAGACTACGTCTTTATGTTAAATGTACATAAATTCTTTGGAAGGGGGAAATAAACATGTACGAAGAAACAAAAAGTATTGATTGGAAAGGAATAATTTTAAAAGTAGCAATAGCATTTTTAGTAATTTTAATTGCTATTAAAGGATTTTCTTTATTAAAGGGGGATAAAGAAAAAACTGATACACCAAGTAATGAAGTTACAGTTGATAAAAATGCTACAGCAACTTTTACATCTAACTTAGAAAAGTTAAGAGATGCTGGTAAAACTTATTTTGAATCTAATGGAGATAAATTACCAAAAGGTGAAGGTAGTCAAGCAATGATTACTTTAAACGAATTAATTAGTTTAGGTAATATCGCTTCATTATCTGATGAAGAAGGTAAATCTTGTGATGGAGAAAGTAGTTATGTTACTGCTATATTAGAAGGTAATGATTATAAATTAAAGGCTAATTTAGTTTGTGGTGATGCTTCTAGCTATTCATTAGTTTATTTAGATAGTTATGATGATAATGAACCTATAACTGATTATAATAACAATACAGTTGTAACTAATAATAAAACATCAAATACAAAAACAAGTAGTTCTTCATCATCATGTACTAGTTGTGGAACTAAAGTTAATGTACAAACTAATACAAGTGTTAGTCAAAATGTAACAGTTAATGGTAAGACTCAATCAAGTACAAGTACATCTAAACCAAATAATAATAGTAATAACAATAATAACAATGGATATTTAGATGAAGTTGAATATTATACTGTAAGTTTTGATGAAAACGGTGGTAATAGATTCTTTAGAGATCAAACAGTTAGAGAAAATGGAAAGGCTACAAATCCAGGTTCTCCAAGTAAGAGTGGATATACATTCTTAGGTTGGTATTTAAATGGTACTAAATATAACTTTAATACTAAAGTTACTAAAGATATTGTATTAGTAGCCAAATATCAAAGAAATTATTATGATGACGATGATTATTATAATGATGACGACTATTACGATGATGATGATTATGAAGTTACTAAAACTTATACAAATTATGTATATTCAATGGGATATAATAATTATGGTGATACTTCAATTTCAATTAGTCATACATTAAAATTACCATCATATCTTAATAAAAATTCAATTACTAATGTTAGAATTAAAAATATAGAATTTTATAGTGCTATAGATACTGTATCAGAAATGAAAAACTATGCTAATAAACATGCTTCAACATTCATATATAATTATGATGGTTGGGAATATGATGGCGGTTATGATGTTAATACATTATCTACAGTAAAGAAAAGTAATGTATGGTTTGATTATCAAACAAATTACAAATCTTTAAGAAGCGCTATAAATAATGGTTTTAATGTTAGTTGGGATGCTACAAAAATTTCACAATGTTCTGATCCATTTAATGGTACAAGTTGTAATGTTGGTGTAGTATACAAAGTAACTTGGGAATATCAAGAATTACAATAAAAGATTGTTAGAGACTTAACAGTCTTTTTTTTTAAAATTTTATTAAAATTGAACATGTGATAAATTTTTTGAAATAGCAAAACAATAAATAAAATAAGTAAAATTACATGATAAAACCTCTAAAAAATCTAGAGGTTTTTATTGGAATTATATTTATTAGATGTCACTTTAAATTTAATTAATATAATAATGAGTTAATCTATTATATTTATTTATCTTTTTCATCTAAAAATCTTTTTAAGAAAAATGTCATAAAATATGGAAATGTATAGAATTTGCCATTAAATCCTATGTTTTTATTGCATAGTTTTATACCATATTTAATATTTTTATAATGTTTTTCTTCTATTAATTTATTTAATGAATAAGTTGCATTATCCGATGCTTTAACTTCTACTGGAATTATGTTTTGTTCGTCTCTTATTATAAAATCCATTTCGATTTTATTTTGATCATCTCTATAAAAGAATAAATCAAATCCTGCTTTAGTAAGCATTTCAGCAACTATATTTTCGTATAGGGCACCTTTATATGTTCCTAAGTTTTGATTATTTCTTAAATCTTTTTGAGATTCTTCGTCAAGGGATGCTATTAGTAATCCCGTATCCCCAAAGTAAAGTCGATAATTATCGGGATTATAATTTGTCTTTAATGGCATTTCTAAATGGTTTAGAGAATAGCTTATATTTACTATTCCAGCTCTTTCTAGCCAATCTATAACACCTACATACTCTCTGTTTCTAGCGCCATCTTTAAGTTTAGTAATTTGAAATTTTTTATTATCATTTCCAAGAAATATTTTAATTTTTTTGTAAGCATCCAATATTTTTGATTTATCTAGACCACCAGCATATTTAGTAATATCTTCTTCATAATCAATTAATAGTTTTTGTTGTGCTGATAAAATACCACTAAAATTTTTATTGTCAATAAATGTACTTACGATTTCAGGCATTCCACCAGTTATTAAATAGTCTTTAAAATTACTCATCATAACATTATATTGAGTATTTGTTAATGGTTTAACTTCTTTCATGCATTTATATAAGTCTTCAATTTGTTCATCGCTATATCCTTTAGCCCATAAGTATTCTTCAAAATCCAGTGATCTCATTGTATAGTCTTCGTTATTACCAACACTATTTGAATGTATTTGATTATAGTTAATTCCCATTAATGATCCAGAACAGATAACATCAAATCTACCATCTTTATGAAAAAATTTTAAAGAAGTCGCAGTATCAGGGTATTCTTGCATTTCATCAAAGAATATTAAAGTTTTGCCAGGTATAAATTTGAAATCACTATTTAGCAAACTTATATTTTTAATAACTTTATCTGTTGTATAACCATCTTGAAATATTTGTGTAAATTGTGGCATAGAAACATAGTTTATTTCAATAAAAGATGTATAATTTTCTTTACCAAATTTTTCTATAGATGTCGTTTTTCCAATTTGTCTTGCTCCTTTAATTATTAATGGTTTTCTATTTTTTGAATTTTTCCAATCTATTAAATATTTGTCAATTTTTCGTTTTAATTCAGTCATATTATCACATTTTTAGAAAGAAAATCAATATAAAAAATCACATTTTTAGAAACGTTTTTCAACATAAAAATCACATTTTTAGAAAACTACTTAATTAATATAATAAGTCTATTAAAGTATTTATTATTATTTAACAAAATTAAAAGACTGTTTTTCAAATTCTTATAAACAGTCTTAATAATCTAAAAAATCTAAAGGTTATATGAATTTATAATAATTTTTTTATTTTAATTCTTTTATATCTTTTGATAATCCTATAACTACATAAGGATTATCTTCTGTTCCTTCACCTGTTACTGCTGTATTTTCGCTTATATTAATAACTATTCTTGCCATAGATATTGATGATGCATTAGTTGTAGATACTGTTCCTGCTACTTTATAAACTGATTTAGAATTATCACTATTAGCTGTTATTGTCCATGAATTGGATAAACTAGATAAATAATTATAATTTATACATGCTTGTGAACTAATTGTTTGACAGTTACTATCAAGACTCGCTATTAAATACTCATTAGCTTGAAGAAGTCCTATATATTGATTTTCTAAAACTGTATTACATTCTATACTACCATCAATTGATGTATCATTTTTACTTCTTTTACCTATACAAAGTTTTGTAGGTTTTATATATCCTTTTGCATCATTTGAAATAATATTTTCATCAGAATAAATAGTTTCTAAAGTATCTTTTATTCTACTGTTAATGCTATTTCTTATATAATCATTAATACCAGTATTACTTGATTCTTCTTCATTATATCTGTCATCCCAAACAACACCATCTCTTTTTCCAGTTTCTATTAATCTTATAGTACCATCATTATTAACTTTTGTTATTCTCCATAATATACCATCAAATATAATATAATTATTTACATTATCTCCTCTAAAATAATAGTTAGAATATATATTATAAAGTCCATTTCCATTAGTTACTACATTTTCTAATAATACATCTTTTAAAATTTTAGTATTATAAGTTTCAAATTCATTTTTACAACTAATATTAGGAGAATACATATAATAATTATTATTATTTTCAATTTTTACATTTCCAGAACAAGTAGTTTCTTTATCTAAAATTTTATTTAAATCATCAATTATATTTTTTGAAACTAATTCTGTTAAATCAACTGTTTTTACAACATTTACTTCTGGTAGTTCATCTTCATGATTTTTATAATAATTTTTAGCATTTTTAACAATCATACTTTCTATATCTTTAAAAGTATAATCTCTTTTACTGCAACTAGAAATAATAAATAAAAATAATATTATAAGACAAAATACACTACCGACAATAATAATAATCTTTTTCAATTTTTCATCCATTTAATCAACTCCTAATAAAAGTATAACATGTTGTAAATTTTATTACAATAATCGATATTTAAATATAAAAAATATTTTAATAATATTAAATTTATGATATTATTTTATTAGGATGTGGTAAAGTAATGAGTAAAAAAATAAAAGTGCCTAAAACAAAAAAACAAAAAAAATTAAAAAAACATATAAAGTTATTTATTATAGCATTTTTTCTTTTAATAATTTTTATTAGTTTATTTTTTATAAAAAAATCTGTTAATAAAAAAGAAGATAAAGTTAATAAAGAAGAAAAAGAAGAAATAAAAGAAGAAGTAAAGAAATTAAGTATATATAATGAAGATAGCAATATGAGACCATATGCTATAATGATACCAAATGATAGTGAAGCTAAAAAAAGACATTATGGACTTCAAAATGCATATTTAATATATGAAATTACTGTAGAAGGTGGAATAACAAGACTTTTAGCACTTTATAAAGATGTTGATGTAGACAAAATAGGACCTGTTAGAAGTAGTAGACATTATTATTTAGATTATGCTTTAGAAAATGATGCAATTTATGTACATTTTGGATGGAGTCCACAAGCACAAAGTGATATAAAAACACTAGGTATAAATAATTTAAATGGTTTATATAATCCATCTAATATGTTTTATCGAGATAAAAATTATGCTGCTCCTAATAATGCATTTACTACTACAAATAATATAAAAAAGGCTAGTGAAGATAAAGGATATAGAATGACAAGTGAAGATTATAAATTATTAAATTATTCATATGATGAAGTTGATTTATCAAACGATTCTACTTATAAAGTTGCAAATAATGTTAAAATAAATTATTCTGGTGCTTATGTTAAATATGTATATGATGCTACTAATAAATATTATTTAAGATATAATAATGAAAATCAAGATATGGACTTAAATACTAATAGTCAAATTCATATGAAAAATATATTAGTATTGAAAATGAACACAACAGGTATTTCTGGAGATGATAAAGGAAGACAAAATTTAAGTAATATTGGTACTGGAAATGGTGTATATATTACAAATGGTGGAGCAATAGATATCACTTGGGAAAAATCAAGTAGAAAAAGTAAAACAGTATATAAAGATAAATCTGGTAATATTATAAAAATAAATGATGGAAATACATTTATACAAATACAACCAGTTAGTAAAGATTTAATAATAGAATAGGATGATTTTATGAAATTTATAACTGATAATTATATATTAATATTATTGATAGGTTTATTTTTTGCTTTTTCTCTTATAGGTTATTTAATTGATACATTAAGAAAACCAAAAAAAGAAGACGTAGTTATTCCAGAAGATATAAAAAAAATAAAAGAATTAAAATTAAATGATAAATTAAAAATGAATGAAAAAAATAATGAAAAAGAAGACAAAGAATCAAAACCCCCTGAGAAAGATTTATTAACTGATTATGATGATAAAGTAAACTCTAGTGTAAAAAAAGATGAATAACATCTTTTTTTATGGAATTAATAAAATACTTTTGTTATAATAGTATATATTAAAGGAGTGAATAAAATGACATTTACGTCAATATGGAATATTGGAACTAAAATAATTGATATTTGTTTAGTTTGGGTAATATTTTATTTTATATTTAAAAATATTAAAAATAATGTAAAAATGGTATTAATATTTAAAGGAGTAATAATAATACTTTTAATTAAATTATTAAGCAATTTATTAGATTTATATACTGTAGGTTTATTATTAGAATATGTTTTATCTTGGGGACCTGTTGCACTTATAATAATATTTCAACCTGAAATTAGAAATGTATTAGAAAGTATTGGAAGAAGTCAATTATTAGGAAGACATAAAGTATTAACAGTAGATGAAAGAGAACGATTAGTCTATGAAATAATGGGTGCTATTGAATATTTAAAGAAAAATAGAATTGGAGCATTAATTGTATTAGAAAGAAATATGTCATTACAAGAATATATAGAACCTGCTAATAAAATATATTCTGATATATCTGCACCACTTTTAGAAGCAATATTTTTCCCACCAAATCCATTACATGATGGTGGTGTAATTATTCAAGGGGACAGGTTAACTTGTGCAGGTGCAGTATTTAAAACAAGTATGAATCCTAATGTAAATAAAAAGTTAGGTACTCGTCATAGAGCGGCTTTAGGTATTGCTGAAGAAACTGATGCAATTGCGTTAGTTGTATCAGAAGAAACTGGAAGAGTTTCTATAGCAGTAGATAATCATCTATATTATAATCTAACATTAGAAGAATTTAAAATGAAATTATTAGATGAATTAAAACCAAAAACAGAAGTATTCTATGATGCTGATGAGGAGGAAGATATAGATGAATAAGATTTTAAAACCCTTTATATATTTTTTTAAAGGTTTATATAAGATATTAGATACTATTATCATTACTCCAATTAGTAAATTAATTTATAGAATAAATAAGTTAGGAAGTAATAATTCAGGTAAAATTGAAAAGATTTTAAATAGACCAATTGTATTATTATATATATCTTTATTATGTGCAATAGGAGTATTTTTACTTATTGATAATAAAGTAATTAATTTAGTTGATAATGAAGCCGAAATTATATCAGGACAAAAAGTAAATGTAACATATAATGAAGAAAATTATGTAGTAGAAGGTATACCAGAATCTGTTGATATAACGTTAATAGGTTCTAAAAGTAATTTATATTTAGCTAAACAAATTGGAGAACATGAAATAGTATTAGATTTAACAAAATATACACCAGGAACATATAAAGTTAAATTAAAATACAATCATTCAATGAATAATGTCAGCTATAAATTAGATCCATCTACTATTACAGTAAAAATAAGTCAAAAAGAAAGTGAAGTATTTAATTTATCATATGATTTATTAAATGAAGATAAATTAGATAAAACATTAACTATTGGTAGTGTTACTTTAGATAAAAGTGAAGTAATAGTTAAAGGATCTCGAGAAACTTTAGATAAAATTGCAAATGTTAAAGCTTTAGTAGATTTAGAAGCAGCAGGATTAACTAGTAAAGGTGAATACAAAGTTGATTCTATTAAGTTAGTAGCATTTGATAATAACGGAGATAAAGTAAATAATGTAGAAATAATTCCAGGAAATATTAGTGCGTCAATAGTAGTAAATTCATATTCTGTTGAACTTCCAGTTAAGATAACAACAACAGGTAATGTTACTACAGGTTATGCTTTAAGTAATATTACATCAAGTGTTTCAAAAGTAACTGTATATGGTGAACAATCTATATTAGATAAATTAACAAGTATAGAAGCCTCAATAGATGTAAGTGGATTAAGTACTAATAAAACATTTAGTGGTGTATCATTAATAAAACCTAACGGAGTAAGATCTTTAAGTGAAACAACAACTAGTGTATCAGTTACATTAGATACAGAAGCAAGCAAAGAATTTACAGGTATAAAAGTAGAGTTTAGAAATCTTGCAAATGGATTAGTTGTAAATGCATTAACTGAAAATGATGGTACTATTAATGTTATTGCAAATGGAGTTGAATCTGCATTAAATGAATTAGAGGCATCAAAAATTACTGCTTACATAGATTTAACAGGATATGATTTAGGAACTCATGAAGTAGAAGTAAAACTTGAAACAGATGATTCTAGATTTACACTTAAACCATCTACAAGTAAAGTTAATATTAGAATCACAAAAAGTAGTTAACTCTACTTTTTTTTATAATTTTATGTTATTATTAAAATAGGTGGTAATATGAACAATAAGGGATTTACTTTAGTAGAACTTATTGCGGTTATAGCAATATTAGGTATTTTAGTAATAATAACTACACCTACTTATGATACAATTAATAAAAGTATGAAAGAAAAAAATTATGCTTCAAAAACAAATTCAATAGAAAAAAATGTATTAAATTATGCTGAAAAATATTTAAAAGATAAAATTTATGATGGTACAAATCATTGTCATTATTTTTCAGTAGATTATTTAATAAAAAATGGTATTGTAGCGTCAGATAGTGAAACTGAAGAATATATAAAAAATGATGTAACAGGAGAAACTTATAAAGGTAATTATTATTATGTTTTAGTTTATTATGATAATAATTCATTAAAATTAAGAGCAAGTGCTAGTAATAGTGCTAATGCTAACTCAACAAATAAAAATTTTAATTTAAGTGGAGTAACATGTAATTCAAGTGTTAGTTTATAGGAGGAAATATGAAAAAGATTATATTATTAATTATGGATGGTTTTGGATATAGAGAAAATACTTATGGTAATGCAATATTAGATGCAGATATGAAAAATTATAAAAAATTATGGGAAAAGTTTCCACATAGTATATTAGAAGCGAGTGGTTCTTATGTAGGATTACCTGATAATCAATTTGGAAATAGTGAAGTATGTCATTTTGCAATAGGTATAGGTAAAAAAATAAAACAAGATATTACATTAGTTAATGATGCTATAAAAGATAAAAGCATAAAAGATAATAATGAATTTAACGAGTTAATTAATCATGTAAAAAATAATAATAGTACATTACATTTAATGGGATTATTAAGCGATGGTGGAGTACATTCAGATATTAATTACATGAAAGAATTAATTCCAATATTAAAAGATTTGGGAATTAAAAAAATAATTTTTCATGCAATAACTGATGGAAGAGATACATCTTCTATGTGTGCAATAAAATATATTAATGATATGAATAAATTATTAAATGATTTTAATATAGGTTATATTGCTACTATTTGTGGAAGATACTATGCTATGGATAGAGATAATAAATGGGATAGAACTAAAGTTTATACAGATATGATTATAAACGGTAAAGGATTAAAAGTACTTGATTATAAAGTTGCAATAGAAAATTGTTACAAAAGAGGTATAGGTGATGAATTTTTACCACCAATTATAGTAAATCCTAATTTTAAATTAAATAAAGATGATGGATTATTATGGTTAAATTTTAGAAAAGATAGATCAAGACAAATATTAAAGACTTTAACAGATATTAATTTCAATGAATATCCTATTATAAAAATAAATAATTTAAAGGTTTTAAGTTTATTTGAAGTACCAGAAGTAAATACACCACATATATTTGATAAAGACTTATCAAGTGTTTATAGTATTGGTAAATATTTTTCAGATTTAAATTTAACACAAGCAAGAGTTGCAGAAACTGAAAAATATGCACATGTTACTTATTTCTTTAATGGTGGTGTAGAAGATAATTTAAAAAAATGTGATAATTTTAAAATACCAAGTCCTAAAGTACAAACTTATGATTTAATGCCAGAAATGAGTATAAAAGATGTTGCACTTACTGCAGTTAAATGTATGGAAAAAGATTATGATTTTATACTAGTTAATTTTGCTAATCCTGATATGGTTGGACATACTGGTAAATATGATGCTGCTATAAAGGCTTTAAAATATGTAGATGAAGCATTAAATATTTTATATGAAGAAAGTGTTAATAATTTTTATAATTTAATTATTACAAGTGATCATGGAAATATTGATACTATGTTAGATAATAATGGAATGCCAGTTACAACTCATTCAATGAGTCCGGTACCATTTATCTTTTGTGATGAATCTGTAAATTTAAAAGAACATGGAGATATAACAATGATTGCACCTACAATACTTAAATATATGGATATAAAAATACCAGATGAAATGAAAGAAACTAAAACACTATTTAAAGGAGAAGAAGTATGATAGATGAAAGTATTTTAAGAGAAAATGATATTAGAGGTGTCTATGGTAAAAATATTACAGAAGAAATAGCGTTTATAGTAGGTTCATCTTTTGGAACTTATTTAAAAAATAACAATAAAGATACATGTATAGTAGGATATGATAATAGAGTAAGTGGTGAGGTATTAGTTACAAACGTAATAAAAGGATTAAATAACACTGGAATAAATGTATTATTTGTTGGTAAAGTTACTACACCTATACTTAATTATGCAACAATAAAATTAAATATAGAAGCAGGATTAATGGTTACAGCAAGTCATAATCCCGCAATTGATAATGGTTTTAAATTATTTGGTAGTAATTTTTTACATTTAGATCATGAAGAATTAAATAAAGTATATGATATTATAAAAACACAACAATTTATATCTGGTAAAGGTACTATGAAATATGTTGATGTAATAGATGATTATATAAAATATACAATAAGTAATATAAATATTAATAAAAGATTAAAAGTTGCTATAGATACTGGTAATGGAACAGTAAGTTTATTTATAAAAAAAATAATGGAATTATTTAATTTAGATGTATATTATTTAAATAATAAAAGTGATGGTACTTTTCCTAAACATAATCCAGATCCAAATGTTAAAGAAAATTTAGAAGAATTAATAAATTTTGTTAAAAATAATAATTGTGATATAGGTATGGCTTATGATGGTGATGGAGATAGATTAGGTATAGTAGATGAATTAGGTAACATTATTGAAACAGATAAACTATTAGCATTTTATGCAAGAACAATACTTAAAGATTCAAATAATAAAAAATTAATGTTAGATGTAAAATGTTCTAAAGCGTTAGTTGATGATTTAAAAAATTTAAATATAGAACCAATAATGGTAAAAAATGGAAGTGCATATATAGAAACACAAGTTTTCTTAAAACAAATAGATATAGGTGGAGAATATTCAGGACATGTATTCTTTAGAGATAAACATTATGGATATGATGATGGAGTATATGCATCTTTAAGAGTTTTAGAAATAATATCTAAAGATAATAAAAATTTAAGTGAATATTTTGATGGATATAAAAAATATTATAATACACCAGAAATAAGAATAGATACTACTGATAGCAAAAAATGGGAAATAGTAGACAAAATAAAAGAATATGTAAAATCTAAAAACTATAAATATATTGATATAGATGGTGTAAGAGTAGAATATAGTGATGCTTGGGCTTTAGTAAGGGCTAGCAATACATCTCCACAATTATCAATAAGATTTGAAGCAATTAAAGAAGAAAGATTAGAAGAAATAAAAAAAGAGTATATGGATATAATTCTTGAATTAAATAAAAACTAGTTAGATTATTGAAACTAGTTTTTTATATACTTTCTAATGCAAGAATTATCATATCATTTAAATTTTTTTCTTTATCACTATCACTAACTTGTTTATCTATATAAGGACTATCTACAATAGTAGCAAGACAAGCTGCTTCACGATTTAATATATTAGCAATATGGAACAATCCAAATGCTTCCATTTCATTACCTAATAAATTAATATTATTAGGTACTTTTTTTAGTATATGATTAATATCAGCATATACAGTAAATACATCTGCAGTTAATATATCTCCATAAGTTATATTTAAATTAATACTTTTAGCAGTTTCTAATATTTTATTATTTAAACTTTCACTTGAATATTTAACATTATTAACATCTTTACTAAAAACATAAGCAAAACTAGAAGGAGAATAAGACTTTTTAGCAAGAATTATATCCATTAATTTTAAATCTTTATTTAAACTACCCATAGTTCCAATTCTAATAATTTTTTTAACATCATAAAATTTATATAATTCATAAGAATATATTCCTATACTAGGTATACCCATACCACTTCCCATAACAGTAATTCTTTTATTTTTATAATATCCAGTATAAGCATACATATTTCTAATGGTATTTACTAATTTATAATCTTTTAAATAATTTTCAGCAATATATTTAGCTCGTAATGGATCGCCTGGCATTAATACTAAATCAGCAATGTCTTCTTTTTTAGCTTCTATATGAACAGACACATTAATCATCTCCTTATATTAATTATACATAAATAAAATATTATTGTTAAGTATTTTAAAATTTAAAGTGTAAATGTTTATATTAAATAATTTTTTTAATATTTCGATATCAACTAACATAATTAAAAAAAACCTTCCTAGAAATCTAGGAGGTAACTAATGAAGTTGATATCCAAAATATAACATAATGTATATCAACTATTTAATTTATAACATAAATAGACGGTGTCTAAATTTATCGGAATTCTAATAAGATGGGTGTGTGCAATATCATGTAATATAAGTGAAATCGGATTTTTGGAACTTACATTAGGTATATTACTTTAGGTAATGCAGTATATGGTTATAAAAATGATGAAAATAAACATAGATTTGATTATGAACATAATGAAGGTGGAAAATCTGAAAATGAAACAGGTGCCAAAGAAATGATAGATGAGTGGATAAAAAAATTACCAGCAAATGACCAATTAAAATTAAAGACTGAATACTGGTGTTTAGGGAATCAAAATAAATGGTACAAACATAATAGTACATGGGAAGAAACAACTGACACAAGTGGAGACGTATATTCAGAAACATGGAAAAAAATATATAATAATGAAACATTTGATTTAAAATGTGGAGAAGAAAGTACTAAAGTAAGTGATTTAGGAGGACTATTAACAGCAGAAGAAGTAGCATTATCAGGTCCATTTAAAGATAATGACGGATGGAAAAGTTACTTATGGATAGATTATAATAAAGTAAATCATTGG
>CANRDR010000010.1 GCA_947629425.1 uncultured Bacilli bacterium
GAAAAAATAGATGCCCTTTCTTTACCTGGAATAGATTTTTTAAAAACAAATAAAAGATATTATCCTTATGGTAGTTTTGCTTCTTATATTATTGGATATGCTAAAAAAAATGAAGATGGGGATATTGTTGGTGAAATGGGTATAGAGTCATATTTTGATGAAGAATTGAGTGGAAAGGATGGATATTTAGAATATCAACATGATGCCTATGGATATCAAATAGCAGGAACAAAACCTATAGAAATAAAAGCAGAAAGTGGAAATAATATATATTTAACTATAGATAGCAATGTACAAATGTATTTAGAAAATGCAGTTGATGAACTTGCAAGTAATAACCAATTAGAATGGGTAACAGTTACTGTTGCAAATGCAAAAACTGGTGCAATAGTTGGAAGTGCTTCTAATCCTACATTTGATCCAAATAAATTAAATATAACTAATTATAATAACCCTTTAGTATCTTATACATATGAACCAGGAAGTACTATGAAAATATTTAGTTTTATGTCTAGTATGGAAGAAGGACTTTATAATGGACAAGAAACTTATCCATCTGGAACAATAAAAGTTGATGACTATACAATAAAGGATTGGAATGGATATGGTTGGGGTGCAATACCATTTGATGTTGGATTTACTTATTCATCAAATGTTGCAGCAACAATACTTGCACAAAAAGTTGGAAAAGAAAAATTAAAAAGTTATTATAAAGCATTAGGATTTGGTTCACTTACTGGAATTGAACTTTACGGTGAATTAAAAGGAAAAGTAAGTTTTAATTATGCATCAGAACTAGCAAGTGCCTCATACGGGCAAGGTATAATGGTAACACCTATCCAAATGATACAAGCTCTTACTAGTATTACAAATAATGGTACAGTATTAAAGCCATATATTGTAGAAAAAATAACTGATGAATCTGGAAAAGTAACATATACTGGTGAAAGAACAGAGTTAAATAAGGTCTTTAAAGAAGAAACAGTAAATAAAATTAAAGAATTAATGGATATGACAGTTAATGGAGAAGATAGCGCTGCAACAGGAAAAATATATCATACAGATTTAGTAAGATTAATAGGTAAAACTGGAACTGCACAGTATACTTCCGCTAATGGTTCTTATATATCTGGTGGAAATAGAAATATAAGAAGTTTTGCTGGAATATTTCCAAAAGATAATCCAGAATACATAATTTATATTGCGGTTAAAGATTTAGCAGCAGGTTCTGGACAAATATCAAAATTAGTTAAATCAGTAGTAGAATCTATTTCTAAATATAAAAATTTAAATGATAGAGTTAGTAATTTAGATGAAACAAAATATATTAAATTAGATAATTATTTAAATAAAAATGTTGATGAAATATCAAATACATTATCTAACTTAGGACTTATACCTATAAAAGTAGGTAACGGAGATAAAATTGTACAACAATATCCTAAAAAAAATGATACAATAATTATAGGAAGTAAAGTATTTTTAAAAACAAATAGTCAAGATAAAGTAATGATTGATATAACTAATTGGAAACAATCTGAAGTGATTACACTTTTAAATATGATGGGAGTTGATTATGAATTAGTAGGAAATGGTATTGTAAAAAGTTTTGATATTAATGTAGGAGATATTATAGATAGAAAAATAACTATTAATTTAGAAAGTTAGGTGTAAAATGAAAAAAAATAAAAAGAAAGTATTAAATAAATTAAAAGATATATTAAATTCATATAAAACTATAATATGGATATCTTTTCTAATAAATATAATATTATTAATATTTACATATTACGTTATTAGTTCTAATAAAATATATTCATTTAGTGGTGAAGATGAATATTTAAAAGTAGAAAATGGACTTATTGTACTTAATACTGATATTAATATATTAAATGGAAATAATATAAAATATGTAAAAGATGAAGATTATGATATAAAAGAATATAAGATTGGTTATTATGTTATGGATGGAACTAAATTAATTGAAATTGTATCTAATTCAATTAAATTAGATAATACTATTAAATTAAGTGAATTAATAAATAAATTTACATCATTTAATATAGCCGAAAAAAATAATAATAAATATTATTTTACTAATTATAAAAAGAAATTAATTAAAGATGGATTATATCTAGTTTTAGAAGCCAAAACAAATGATAATAAAGATATAGTAAGTAAAGTTAATTTAAATGTATCAAAAATATCAAAACATTAAAAAATAATACTTGACTATAAAGAAATAGAATAATATAATTTTATTATAGGAGGCTATGAAATGAATATAAAACAAAAATTAACTTTAGGTATTGCTGCTATATTTATGATAACTTTAACAATAGTAGGTATATCTTATGCATATTTTGTAACAAGAGTAACAGGTGCTCAAACTACTAACGTAGTAATTACTACTGCATCATATGGTGTAAAATATGGTGATGGTAATCAAGTAGTTACTTTAAATAAAGCGATGCCGGGAGATAAAGTTTATAAATCATTTACAGTAACTAACGAAGAAAAAGTTGCAAGTAAATTTAATATAATATTAACACAAACAGCAGGAGAAAAAGAGTTTTTACATTTCGATAGTGGAAGTGATATAACTTGTTATCAAGAAACTGTTACTAAGGATTTAAATAATAATTGTTATACTGCTGAAAAATATAATGATATTATAGTTTCTATTGTTGAATATAAAGGAAAAGATAGTGAAAATATTAAAATGGCAAACGCAGATCAAGAAAAATTAAAATCAGCATTTGCAGAATCAACTAATTCAGATATTTGTAAAAATCAAAATTTGATTGCAACAAATGGTAAACAACAAATTTGCGCTGAGCAACAAATTGATGCTGTAACACAAGAAACACCAGTAGAAAAAATATATATTATGGAAGTAGAATTTAAGGATGCACAAAAAAATCAGAATGCAGAAACAGAGGCATCAGTAACAATTAAAGTAGACTTAGATTAAAAATCAAATTAAAAAAATTTGATTTTTTTTAAACTATTTTATTTACAAATTTAAAAGATAATATTATAATAAAAAACAATTAGTTAGGGAGGTTTATCATGATAGAAAATTTACCAATTTTACTACTTAAGAAACTAATATTACTCCCTAATCAAGAAGTACGTTTAGAGATAAATAATGATGTATCAAAAACTGCAATAGATAATGCAATAAATAATAGTAATGATACTATATTAGTAATAAGTCCAATAAATACATTAGAAGAAAAACCTAGTATAAGTGATTTACCTAATATAGGTGTTATCGCTAAAATAAAGAGTAAAATAAAATTACCTAATAGTGATTATAGAATTGTAATAAAAGGACTAAATAGAGTAAAAATATTAGAATATTATCAAAATGAAACAGGTATATTAAAAAGTAAAATAAAAAGAATATATATAAATACATCTAATAATATAAAAGAAGTAGCACTGTTAAGAAAACTAAAAGATTTAACACATGAATATATGCTTAATAATAGTGAATCAGATAATATGTTATCAACTACATTAGATAATATAGATGATTTAGATTTATTAACTGATATAATAGTATCATTTTTACCTATGGAAAAAGAAAAAAAACTATTATATATGAACGAATTTGATTATATTAAAAGAGCAGAAAGTTTAATTAAAGAAATTAATATAGAATTACAAATAATAGAATTAGATACTAAAATAAATGATGAAATAAGAGAAAATTTTGAAAAAGAACAAAAAAATATAATATTAAAAGAAAAAATAAATAAATTAAATAATGAATTAGGAATATTAACTGATAAACAATTAGAAATAAATAGATATAAAGAATTATTAGATGATTTAGTATTACCTGATAAAGTAAAGAAAAAATTCATGTTAGAAATAGATAGATATGAATATACAACAGATAATAATCCTGATTCATCTGTAATAAGAAATTACTTAGAATGGGTATTAAACTTACCTTGGAATAACTATACTAAAGATGAAACTAATTTAACTAAAATAAAAAATAACTTAGATAAAACACATTATGGATTAGAAGAAATAAAAACAAGAATATTAGAATTTGTTAGTATAAAAAAATTAAATAAAAATGTATCAAGTCCAATATTATGTTTAGTAGGACCACCCGGTGTAGGAAAAACTACATTAGGTATGTCAATTAGTGCTTCTTTAAATCGTGAATTTTATAAAATAAGTGTAGGAGGATTAAACGAACCTAGCGAACTTATTGGACATAGAAAAACATTTTTAGGAGCATCTCCTGGTAAAATAATACAAGGAATAAATAAATGTGGTGTTAAAAATCCAGTTATATTAATAGATGAAGTAGACAAAATGGTAAATGATTTTAAAGGAGATCCATCTAGTATATTATTAGATATATTAGATGAATCGCAAAATAATATGTTTATAGATAATTATATAGAAGAACCATTTGATTTATCTAAAGTAATGTTTATTTTAACTGCTAATAATGTAGAAGATATTCCTACTGCTTTAAAAGATAGATTAGAAATAATAGAAATAAATTCATATACAGAATATGAAAAATTAGATATTGCTAAAAAATATATAATTCCTGATATATTAAATAAATATGGTATTAAAAATATAAATATAGAAGATGATATTATATTAGAAATAATAAATAACTATACTAAAGAAGCAGGAGTAAGAGAATTAGAAAGAATTTTAAAAAGATTAATTAGAAATCATTGTTTAGAAAATAAAAAAACTAATACTATAACAATGGATGATTTAATTAAATTATTAGGATTACCTAAATATATTAATTCTAAAATAGAAAATCATTTAGGTGTAGTAAATTCATTAGCATGGACACCATATGGTGGAAATATTCAAAAAATAGAATGTATTAGTATAAATGGTACTGGTAATATAATAACTACAGGAAATATTGAAAAAATACTAGAAGAAAGTATAAAAATTGCTATCAGCTATATAAAAAGTATGAAATATGTAAAATGTAATTTTAATGAAATTGATTTACATATAAATGCATTAAATGCTGGTATTAAAAAAGAAGGTTCATCTGGTGGTATTGCAATTACTACAGCAATAATAAGTATATTAAAAGGAAAAATGATAGATTCTTCTATTGCAATGACAGGAGAAATTACTTTAAATGGAGATATATTAGGTGTAGGTGGTATAAAAGAAAAAATTATAGGTGCTTATAATAATGATATTAAAACTATATTTATACCATTTGATAATTCTAATGATTTAAGTAATATTCCAGAAAGTATTAAAAATAAATTAGAAATTATATTAGTAAAAAATTATAAAGAGATATATGATAAATTATTTTAAAGTATCTCTTTTTATGTTAATATTATTTAGAAGGTAATTTATATGAAACAAAGAATAAAAATATTTATATATTTTATGATTGCACTTATTATATTATTTACATTATATATGTTAATTGTATATCATTATGAAAATCAAATTACAGTATAAAAAAAGTGAGAAAACTCACTTTTAGTTATTAGAATTATTCCAAGTCCAACCTGCTCCAATTATAATTACTAATAAGATAAATAGAACTATCCATAATGCAGCTCCCCAACCATATCCGTTAGTTTGACCTGCATATGTTGATTGACAACAAGGATTATAGTTATAACCACCGTTATAACCTCCATTGTATCCATAATAATACATAATATACCTCCTAATCTATCTAATATAGTTTATTAAATAAGTTAGAAATGTGTTATTACAAATTAATTATAAATAAAAATTATAATTAATAATTTTACATTTTAAAATATACATGATATACTTTTTTTGGTGAAAATATGTCGAATATATATAATTATAAATTAACTGATTTAGAACAATATTTTGAAAATATAAATGAAAAAAAATATAAGGCTAAACAAATATATGATTGGTTATATATTAAAAGAATTAATGATTTTAATAAAATGACTAATTTAAAAAAAGATTTAATTAATAAATTAAATAATGATTTTAGTAATGATTTTATTAAAATTATTAAAAAACAAGAAAGTAAATTAACTAATAAATATTTATTTTCATTATTAGATGGAAATTATATAGAAGCAGTATTAATGAGACATGATTATGGAATAAGTGTATGTATTTCTAGTCAAGTTGGTTGTAATATGGGATGTTTATTTTGTGAAAGTGGAAGACTTAAAAAGGTAAGAAATTTAGAAACATATGAAATGATAGAACAAATATTATTAATAGAAAGTGATATTAAAGAAAGAATTTCTTCTGTTGTAATAATGGGTATAGGAGAGCCATTTGATAATTATGATAATGTTATTAATTTTGTAAAAATAATAAATAGTCCTTATGGAATTAATATAGGACAAAGACATATAACTATATCTACTTGTGGAATTATACCTAAAATAGATAAATTTAGTGAAGAAGATATGCAAGTTAATCTTGCAATTAGTTTGCATGCACCTAATAATGAAATAAGGAATAAGATTATGAATGTAAATAAAGTGTACAATATTGAAGAATTAATTGCATGTTTAAAAAGATATATCGCTAAAACTAATAGACGAGTGACTATAGAATATGTTATGCTTAATAATGTAAATGATAGTTATGATAATGCAGTAGAATTATCTAAACTTATAAAAGGTATGAATGTTTATGTAAATTTAATACCATATAATGAAACAAGTCACATAGAATTTAAAAAGAGTGATAAAATTATGGAATTCTATGATGTGTTAAAAAAGAACAAAATAAACGTAACTATCAGAAAAGAATTTGGCGGTAATATTGATGCAGCATGTGGCCAACTTCGAGCTAAAGAGGTGGAAAAATGAAATCATTTTATATAACAGATTCAGGTAGAGTACGTTCACATAACGAAGATTCTGTTACTATTGTAAAAAATGAAACTGGAGAACATTTAATGATGGTTGCTGATGGAATGGGTGGACACCGTGCTGGAGAAATTGCCTCAAGTATGGTAGTAACACATTTGGGCTCTGCATTTTCAAAACTTTCTACAATAGGAACTAAATTTGATGCAGTAAATTGGTTAAATGAAAATATAAATACAATAAATACAAATATAATAAAATATTCAAATGATTATCCAGATTCAACAGGAATGGGAACAACTATAGTACTCGCAATGCTTACTAAAGATTTTTTGATTTTTGGTAATATTGGAGATTCTAGTGGATTTGTTTTAAAAAATAATAAATTACATAAAATAACAAAAGATCATACATTAGTTAATTTATTAGTAGATGCAGGAGAAATAAAACCAGAGGATGCACAAAATCATCCTAAAAAAAACGTCTTAATGAAAGCATTAGGAACAGAAGGAAAACAAGAATTAGATATTTTTGATGTAGATATGAATGTTGATGCAATCATGTTATGTAGTGATGGACTTACTAATATGTTAACTAAAGAACAAATAGAAAAAGTATTGTTAGATAATGAATTAACTATAGAAGATAAATTAATAAAAATAATAAAAAAATGCAATGCTAGAGGTGGAACAGATAATATATCTATTGCATACTTAGTAAAGGATGGTGATTAATTGTGATAATGAAGGGGCAAAAAATTAATGATCGTTATCAGATTATTAAAACGATTGGCGAAGGTGGAATGGCTAATGTTTATTTAGCATATGATACTATTTTAGATAGAAATGTTGCAGTAAAAGTATTACGTGGAGATTTAGCAACTGACGAAAAGTTTGTAAGACGTTTTCAAAGAGAAGCATTATCTGCAAGTAGTTTAAGTCATCCTAATATAGTAGAAGTATATGATGTAGGTGAAGATAATGGACTATATTATATAGTAATGGAATATATTGAAGGAAAACACTTAAAACAATTATTAAAAAAACGTGGTACCCTAACAGTTAGAGAAGTTGTTGATATAATGATACAACTTACTGATGGAATGTCTGCAGCACATGATTCTTATATAATACATAGAGATATAAAACCACAAAATATAATGATTTTAGAAAACGGTTTAATTAAAATAACTGATTTTGGAATTGCAATGGCATTAAATGCAACACAATTAACTCAAACTAATTCTGTTATGGGTAGTGTACATTATTTACCACCAGAACAGGCAAGTGGAAAAGGTGCAACTATACAAAGTGACGTATATTCAATGGGAATTTTAATGTTTGAACTATTAACAGGAAGCGTACCATTTAAAGGTGATAATGCTGTTGAAATAGCACTAAAACATATAAAAGAAACTATACCTTCAGTAAGAAGTATAAATCCAAATATTCCACAATCTGTTGCAAATATTGTAAAAAGAAGTACAGCAAAAAATTTAAAAAATAGATATCAAGATGCAAGAGAAATGTTAGAAGATTTAAAAACATGTTTAGATGATTCACGATTAGATGAAGAAGAATATGAATTTATGTATCCAGAAACAGAAGAAAAAGATACAAAAACAAAAAAATTAGTCAATGAATTAGAAAGTAGTATTGAATCTTTAGAAAAAGAAGATGTAAGTAATGAAAAAAAAGATAAAGAAGACGAAGTAAGAAGTACAAAAATTACGGAGAATGATATGAAAAAACATGAAAATAAAATTTTATTAATACTAGCAATAGTATTTACCGCATTAATTGTAATAATTACAGCAATAGTATTTTTACTACCTAAAATAACAGAAACTAAAAACGTAGAAATACCAGATGTTTCTAATATGAGTGTATTAGATGCAGAAAAAGCATTAGAAAAATTAGGTTTAGTTGTACAAGCAGAAACAAAAGAAGTAAATAGTGATACTATAGAAGCAGGTAATGTTGTAAAAACTAGTCCTCAAAATGGAAGAACAGTAAAAAAGGGTTCAAACATAACACTTTATGTATCTAGTGGTGAAGGTGTATATATATTAGAAGATTTAGTAGGTAAAAATTATATAGCACAAAAAGCACTTTTAGAAAGTATGCATAATTTATATGTTGAAGTTATAGAAGATGAAGTTGATGACATAACTAAATATGAAAAAGATTCAATTATTAGTACTGAACCCGCTAGTGGTGCAAAACTTAAAGAAGGAGATACTGTAAAATTACATATTCCTGATTCAAGTATATTATATCCAGACTTTACAACAGGAGAATATACATTAAAAGAAATTGAAGATTTTGCTAAAAAATATGAAATAGAGTTAGAAGTAGAATATGTAGAAACTTTAGATTATGAACCTGGAACAATATTTGATCAAAGTAGAGAAGCAGGAAGTATTGTTGCAAGTGGAACCGCTTTACAAATATTTATTGCAAGTGAACCAACAGATTCAAATACTGAAGCACAAGGATAATTATGGAAGGAAAAATAACAAGAATAATTAGCAACTTATATACAGTAGAAGTAAATAATGAATTAATAGATTGTCGTGCTAGGGGTAAGTTTAGAAATATTTCACTTACTCCTTTAGTTGGTGATAATGTAATTGTAGATATATCTAATAAATATATATTAGATATACTACCTAGAAAAAATTACTTAAATAGACCAATGATAGCAAATATAGATAGTGTACTAATAATAACTAGTGTAAAAAAACCAGATTTATCTTTAAATTTATTAGATAAAGAATTAATAATGTGTTTTAAAAATAAAATAGAACCAATTATAGTATTTACTAAATTAGATTTACTTAAAAATAACGAATTAAAAGAAATAAAACAAATAATGAAATATTATAAAAGTATAGGAATAAAAGTAACTACAAATAAAAAATTAAATACTATAAATAAATTAATAAAAAATAAAACATTAGTATTAACAGGACAAACAGGTGCTGGTAAAAGTACACTTTTAAATAAGTTAGATAAAAAATTAAATTTAAAAACAAACGAAATAAGTGATGCTTTAGGAAGAGGAGTACATACTACAAGACATGTAGAATTATTTAAATATAAAACATCTAAAATAGCTGATACTCCAGGATTTTCATCATTCGATATTGATGTTAAAAAAGATGAACTAAAATATTTATATCCTGAATTTAAAGTAAAATGTAAATATGATGATTGTTCACATACTAATGAAACAGATTGTACTGTTAAGTCTTTAGTAACAAATAATAAAATATTAAAAAGTAGATATGATAATTATATAAAATTTATGAGGGAATTATGAAAGTAGCAGTATCATTTTTAAAAAGTAATTATAATTTAATAGAAACTATTAATAAAATTAATAATACTAATGCAGAATATATACATGTAGATATTATGGATGGTATATTTGTTAGTAATACTACTTATCAATTTGATGATTTATATAATGTACTTAAAAATACAAATAAATTATTAGATATACATCTTATGGTAGATAATCCAATTAATTATATAATAGAATATCAAAAACTTAATGTTGATACTATAACAATACATTATGAAATAAATCATAGTATAATTGATTTAATTAATTTAATAAAAGGTTATAAAATTAAGGCTGGTATTGCAATAAATCCTAAAACTAATATTGATAGTATAAAAAAATATTTAAATTTAATAGATAATGTACTAATTATGAGTGTAGAACCAGGTTTAGGTGGACAAGAATTTAATAAAGAAGTACTTCCTAAAATAGAAGAATTATATAAAATAAGAAAAGAAAATAATTTAAATTTTAGAATATCTATAGATGGTGGAGTAAATGATAAAACTATAAAATACTTAAACTTAATAGATGTAGTAATAAGTGGTTCATTTATTTGTTGTAGTAATGATTTTCAAAAACAAATAGATATATTAAAAAAAGGCTAAGGCCTTTTTTTTAATTTGTCATAAATTTCATCAATACTAACTAATTTTTTGTTTTATCTTATATGCTAGTATTAAATATGAATTATTAAGTAATAAAAAAAGTAGCAATAGATACATGCTACTTTAAAATTTATATATATTTAATGTGATTTTCAATAGTTAAATTAGGCATTCTTTTAATAAGCGTTTTCTTTAACTCTGTTTTTTCTTTACCAAAATTATAAAAAGGTTGATTACTTTCATCTACAAAACTTTCACTAGTTAAACCAAAATCTTCTAATAATAAATCATGAATTTGTCTTGTTATTTCTGTTTCTCTTTTATCTTCATCACTTAATTCCTTTTTACTATCCAATTGTTTAAATTGTTCTTCGTATTCTTGTATTTTTCTTGCATGATCGAATTCCCAAGTTGTTCCAGGGCCCCCTACAATACCAGGACGAGATGAATATGGATTTCGTTCATCATATAATCTCTCCAATTTTCTCATTACTCTATCTAATTCAGCTTCTCTTAAATTTTTACTTTCAATTGTTTGAAATAATGAAATATTACCAATATTCAATGTCTTAAAACCATTTGGAATTTTAGAAGTATTCCAACCATTAGAATGAATTTCTTTGTAATCAAAATCAAATAATTTTACGCTTCTATCACTTAATTTTGCTAAAACACTTAAACTATCATATCCATCAATATTTTTGTATATAATGAATTCACCATTTTGTTTATTAAATAAATTTAAAGCTCTATTATAAATATTATATCTTGCTATTTTTTTATATATTTCTAATTCAGATAAAGATTTTCTATCTTCATCACTAATATACTCTTTTACTACAGAAAATTCTAATTCTATTAAAGAATTTAAATAGTTTAAAGTACTCTCAGTAAGTATATTTTTATATCTTTTTAATAATTCAACTTAATTCTTCTTTAGTATTCAATTTATGCATTTTTTCTTCAATATTATCATTTTTCTTATTATTATAACCATACCAACTTTTGTTAATTATATCCATTTTCATTATAGAAACCTCCCAATTAACCTTTCAATATAAAGTATAACATGTAATTTAAGCAAAATAAACAGAATAAAATAAAAAAGGCTAAAACCTTATTTTAATTTGTCATAAATTTCATCAATACTAACTAATTTTTGTTTATCTTTATATGCTGGTATTAAATGTAAATGATAATGTTTAACTACTTGATATAATCCATAATTATTAACTAATCTAACACCTTGAGCATTTAATCTTTCATATACTAATTTAGTCATCTTTTTAGCAGTATCATTTATTTTTAATAACATATCATTATCTAATTTAGTATAATCTTCATAATGTTTTTTAGGTATTATTAACATATGTCCATTGCTAGATGGATCTATATCCATATTAACTAAAACATCATCATCTTGATATACAATTCTTCCTGGAATTTCACCATTAATTATTTTACAAAAAATACAATCTTTCAATTTAATCACCTAAAAATATTTTATCATAGTAAGAAATAATATTAAACTTAAATTTTAAGTTAATACACTTTTTATAAAAAAATCTGATATAATATATTTTAGGGTGGTAAATATGTTAATAAATAATAAAGAATATGAAATAGATAGGAATACTGCAAAAGTAACAAATTGGGATAAATTATATTGTGAAACTTTAAAAGAAATAAAAGAAACAGGAGAATTATGTCCTAATAGAACAGGAATAGAAACATTATCTATACCTCATGCTTATTTTAAATTAGATATATCTCGTGAATTTCCAATGTTAGAAACTAAAAAACTTGCAATTAAAAATACAATAACAGAATTATTATGGATATATCAAGCACAATCTAATGATATTAAATGGTTGCATGATAGAAATAATCATATATGGGATGAATGGATGATAGATAATGATGGTATATATAGAATATATGATCCATTTATTAAAGAAAATTTACATAAAACAGTTAAATTAACTGATACGAATGGAGAAAAAATAGATACTTTAGTAGAAAGTTTAAAAGAAGATAAAACAATTAAACAAGCTATATATTATGGTAAAGAATATGCTAATACTATTGGTGAAGCATATGGATATGTTGTAAATAAAACTAAAGAATTTGATAACGTTTTAAAAACTTTAAAAGAAAATCCAAGAAGTAGAAGAATGGTAGTTTCATTAAGACAATCTGCTTATTTAAAAAAAGGTGTATTAGAACCATGCGTATGGGCATCTACTTATAAATTACATAAAGGAAGATTAAATAGTAATGTAACAATAAGAAGCAATGATATGCCTTTAGGAAATCCATTTAATGTAACACAATATGCAATATTATTATCGTTACTAGCAAATAATGCAAAATTAGATGTTGGAGAAATATCTTTTGACATAACAGATTGTCATATATATGTAAATCAACTTGATGGAATTAATTTACAATTATCAAGATATGATAAATTACTAAAATGGGAAAAATTTATACAAACTAATAATGATGATACTATAATTAAAGAATATAATGAATTAATATATAGAAAAAAATATTTAGAAGAAAAAATAATACAAAATAATTATTTAAAAGATGATTATAAAACAATTATAAATGAAATTAATGAAGAAATAATGTGTTTTGAACATTTAATAACTAGAAAAAATCCTACTCTTTATATAGCACCTAATAAAGATTTTTATGAATTAGATAATAAAAAAGAAAATGAAGATATAAAAGTTCTAAATTATACTTCATTACCATCTATTAAAATGCCTGTAGCACAATGAATAATTTAATATTAATAGGTGCTATTGGAAAAAATAAAGAATTAGGATTAAATAATAAATTAATATGGTATATACCTGATGATTTAAAATTTTTTAAAGATTGTACAATTAATCATACAATAGTTATGGGTTATAATACATTTATGTCATTACCTAAATTATTATCTAATAGAAAACATATAGTATTATCTCATAGAAATATTAAATTACCTGATGAAGTATTGCTTTTTAATAATAAAGAAAGTGTATTAGATTATGCTAAAAAACATAATGAAGATATATTTATAATAGGTGGTGCTAGTGTTTATAAAGAATTTTTAAATTTTTGTGATAAAATGATTTTAACTGAAATAGATAGTACTTGTAATGAAGCAGATGCATATTTTCCTTCATTTAATGAAATAGATTGGAATAAGACTATATTAAAAGAAGGGGAATATAAATCTTTAAAATATAAACATGTTATATATAAAAGAAACTTATAGATTTTATAAGTTTTTTTGAATTAGTCTTAAGTTTTATAATAAGTTCTGTATTTGTTAAAAAAAGTGTTGCATATAAAACAAATGTTTGATATAGTTAATTTAGGGATGATTATATGAATGAAGATAAAATGTATTTAGTAAATAAAATATTTAAAAATGATACAATTAGAACTGTTTGGGATAGTAATTTAGAAAAGTATTTTGTAAGTGTTGTTGATTTAGTTGGAGTTTTATCAGAAAGTAAAGATAAACAAGCATATTGGCGAAAATTGAAACAGAGATTGAAAAAAGAAGGAAATGAAACCGTGACAAATTGTCACGCTTTGAAACTTAAGGCTAATGATGGCAAATATCGTATGACCGATGTTGTTGATATAGAAGGTATGTTTAGAATAATAGAATCATTGCCTTCGAGAAATGCGGAGCCAGTAAAAATCTGGTTAGCAAAACTTGGTAGTGAAAGAATTGATGAAACTTTTGATCCTTCAATTGCAGTTAAAAGAGCGATAGATACATATCGTTTAAAAGGTTATAATGAAGAATGGATACAAAAAAGAATAAAAGGTATTCAAGATAGAAAAAAATTAACTGATGTTTGGAAAGATGGAGGAATTACTGAAAATAAAGAATACGCAATACTAACAAATGAAATTTATAAAGAATGGTCTGGTATGACTGCAAAAGAATATAAAAATTATAAAGGATTAAGAAAAGAATCTTTAAGAGATAATATGACTGATATAGAAGTAGCATTAGCAGATTTAGGAGAAATCGCTACACGAGAACTTGCTAAAAAACATAAACCGCTTGGCTTAGAACAAAATAAAAAAATTGCTAAAATGGGTGGAAACGTATCAAAATCTGCAAGAGATAATTTAGAAGAAAAATTAGGAGAAAAAGTAATTACAAGTGAAAATCAATTAAATTATAAGTACAATGATGAATTACTAATAGATAATAAATAAAATATATAATTTATACTTCTTCATGATTTTATTATAAAATTGTTAACTTTTAAAATTATAAAGCATAAAATGATTATGAGGAGTGATATTGTGGCGTATTTTAAAGAAATAGTTACTAAAGCAGTAATTGGTAAAGGTAAAAAAACAACTAATTTAAATCATGTTGTTGAAACTGATAATAATATAAATACTGTTTTAGGTTGTTGGGTAATCAACCATGTAATTAACTTTAGTGATAAAATTTGACATATTTTTAGGAATGTGGTAGTATTATTTTCATAACTTTTAAGTTTTTAAAAATTAAAAGGGGGAAAAATTATGGCAAGAAAAAAAGCAAAAAATATAACAAATGATTATGTTATAAATGATTATAGATCACGTTTTCCAGTTTTAAAAGAAGAGGAAGAAAAAAGATTATTAATAGAATATAAAATAAATAATAATACTAATGCTAGAGAAATATTATTTAATAGTAATATTGGACTTGTACTAGATATATATCAGAAAAAATTTGTAACACATTACAAATATAGAGATGATTTAATACAAGAAGGATTAATTGGGTTGTCTAAATGTTTAGAAAAATTTGACCTTAAAAGAGAATGTAGATTAAGTACATATGCTACTAAATATATAACAGGTTATATGAAAAGATTTTTAGAGCAAAAAACATCATTAATTAAAGTTTCTACTGCAAAGACAGGTAAAGTATTTAAATTAAAAAAAGCAAGAAGTAACTTACTTAAAGAACTTGAATATGAACCTTCTATAGAAGAATTAAGTATAGAAACTAATATACCAATTAATGAAGTAATAGAATTATACCCATATATTGATTTACCTATTTCTTTAAATGCAGAAATAAGTACATCTAAAAGAAAAGATCAATTAATACAAATGTTAAAAGAAGACGAAAGTTGTATTCCAGAAAATATTATTATTAAACAAGAACAAAATAAGGAATTATATAAAATATTAGATAAATTACCAGATTTTGAAAGACATTTAGTTTCTATAAAATTCGGTTTTTATGATGGATATCCTCATACTCTTAAAGAAACTAGAGATATATTATATAAATTAAATATTATTAATCATTTATGTACAGTTGAAAATTTAAGACAACATTATGATAAAATATGTAATGCTTTAAATTGTAATAAAATAAGAAATAAATTAGGATATGAAAATTTAAAACAAGAACCTGATACTAATAATTTAAGAAAAAAACTAATTAAATAGATAGAGATGATTTTATGATTGATAAATCTAATAACAAAAAATTTGATTTAGAAAAATTGTTAAAAGAACGCGATGAAAAAACTTTAGTTTTAAGGTTTAGAAATTTTGTATATAGAATATATATTGATAATTTTTCAAACTATTCTGATATAAGTGATGATTTAATACAAGAAGGTATGATTGGTTTAATTAAAGCGATTAGATATTATGATATAGAAAAAGATACAAAATTTACTACTTATGCTTATAAATGTATATTATTGCAAATGAGTAGATTTGCAAAAAAACAAAGAGCAATAAGACTACCAAATAATTTAGTAAATATAATAAAAATAGCTGAATCAAGTAAATGGGAATTTTTTAAAAAATATGAACGTTTTCCATCTTTAGAAGAGCTATCACAAATTACTAATATTTCACTAGATAAAATAAATGAAGCTAGTTTATATGAAAAAAGCCTTTTAAGTTTAGAATTTAATAAAAATGATGAACTAGATCCATATTTATTAGAAGATACTGTTAAAGATGAAACAATTAATGTAGAAGATGATTATATAGAAAAAGATACAACTAATAATATTAATATTAAATTATATAAACTAATAAATTTATTACCAAAAAAATATAAGGTTTTTTTACTTATAAGATTTGGTTTTTACGATAATAATAAACATAGTTTAGATGAAACTGCTAATATTTTATATAAACTTAAAATAACAGATACTATTTTAACAAGAGAAAGATTAAGACAATATGAAAAAAGAATATTAAATGCTTTTAGAGATCAAAATGTTTTAAATTATTTAGATAATGAACGAAAAACAAATATTGAATATACTAGTATTAATAGTAATTTAAGAAAGATTCTAATAAATAGTTTAGAAGAAGAAAATTAAATCTTCTTTTTTTGTTATATATTTTTATATTTTTAATATTATTTTATTAGTGATAGTCTGAAAAAAATTTCTATTTTCATGACTATGTGTGCCTTGAACGAAGTGAAAGGAATGTATGGTTAATATGAAAAAAATAAATATAATTGAATATTATAGCAATATAAATATAGAAGAGTTATTAATAGAAGATTTAAAAAGTTTTATAAGGAATTATAATGAATAATATATTAAGTATTTATAAACCTAATGAAATTGCAAAATATATAAGATTATCTTTATCGGATGATAATATTAATGAAAGTGAAAGTATAATAAATCAAAGAAAAATAATAAATGAATTTATAGAAAAAAATGGTAATGAATACACGAAAACAAAAGAATTTATAGATGATGGTATTAGTGGTACTAACTTTAATAGACCAGGATGGATTAATTTATTAAATAATATAGAAAATAATAATATTAAAGTAGTAATAACTAAAAATTTATCTAGATTAGGAAGAAGTAATTATGAATGCAGTTATTATTTAGATTATTATTTTAAAGAAAAAAATATTAGATATATTGCAATACAAGAAGGTATAGATACAAAAATTGAAGAAAATTCTAATAATGATTATGCTGCTTTAAATAATTTTATAAATGAAAAATATTCTAAAGATTTATCTAAAAATATAAGAAAAGTATATAAAATAAAACAAAAATCTGGAGAATATATGGGAAGTATACCTTTATATGGTTATATTAAAGATAAAAATGATAAACATAAACTTATAGTAGACCCTTATGCTGCTAATATAGTAAAAAAAATATTTAATCTATATTTAAAATATAATTCACAAAATAAAATAAAAGAAATACTTTATAAAGAAAAAGTATTAATACCAGAAGTTTATAAAAAAACAAAAAGAGGTTTAAAAGTTAAAGATATATATAATTGGAATATAAGAACTATAAAAAATATACTTACTAATGAAATGTATATAGGTAATATGGTACAAAATGTACATAGTAAAAAAAGTTTTAGAGAAAAAAAATTAATTAAAAATAATAAAGAAGATTGGATTATAATAAATAATACTCATGAAGCCATAATAGATAAAAATACATTTAATAAAGTAAATAGATTATTAGATATAAATTATAAATCATCTAAAAAAGATACATATTTATTAAGTGGTTTATTATATTGTAAAGATTGTTTATCTAAATTAGGTATAAATAAACTTAATAAGGGTAAATATACATATTTATATACTATATGTAATAATTATAAAAAGAATAATTTATGTAAAAGTCATTCTAATAATTATATAGTTTTAGAAAAAACTATATTAGATAATATATTAAATAAAATTAGTAATTATATAGATAAATTAGATTATTTAAATATATATAACTCTATAGAAAAAAAAGACAATATAAAAATATTAGAAGAATTAAATATAAATTTAAAAGAAATAGATATTAAATTAGAAAAAATATATTTAGATAGATTAGATGATATTATATCTTTAAATACATATAAAGAGTTAAAAAAAGAATTATTATATAAAAAAGAATATATAAATAATAATATAAAAGATTTAAGTAAAGATAAAGAAATAGATATAAATAAAATAAAAGATGATTATAAAATATATTTTAATAATAATATAAGAAATTTTATTGTTAAAATAATAGATAAAATATATATAGATAATTTACATAATGTTAGTATTTATTATAAAGTAAATATTTTTTAATTTAACACTATTAACAATGAGACATGCGTTTAATGGTGTAAACAATGGTGGAAAAGTTTTATTAAATGGGTCTTATGATATTAATATTTGGTATTCATATGATAATAATACTAAAACTAATGTGTTAGTTAGAAGATTTAATTATCAAGATGTTATGAATGTTAAAATAAAAGAAAACGGTGAATTTTCTAATACAAGTGAAATAATTGTTAGATCATTAAATCAACCATCCGTTACTGATGTATCTGTTGAAGGAACTAAAATTAATTTATCTGTTCATAAAGAAATGGGAGTTGAAATAGTAGGGGATACTAAGGTTAGAGTAAGTGTTGAAGATGATTTTGAAGATTATGAAGAGATAGTTGATGAAGAAGAAATTAAAGAAAGTAACGATGAAATAGATAATGTTAATGATGATTATATAAAATAATGCCCTTTAAATAGGGTTTTTTAATATAATTTTAAAATAAAAAAAATTTAAATGTTTGACACCAACTGACACGATTTTTGAAATTATTGTGTTAATTTAACTAATATAAGTGTAAAAAAAATACTTTCCTAGAAGTCTAGGAGGGTAACTATGAAGTAAATTAGTTTATGATTATTAGTAATTGTTCTATTATTTAGTATTATCATTTATTTATTGTTAAGTAGATAAATGATTAAAAAATAACATCTAAGATACATCATAATTATAAACCACTTAGTTTATATCATAAATATTTATACTTGTAAAGAACTAAATTATAAAGTATAATGTAAATAGAGTAAAAAAGTACTCAAAAAAAAATTATATACGAAAAATTGAATTATATAACCAATCTCCTTCAGAAGAACATTTGTTCGCTGGGGGGGGTTATACTTATATAATTTTTTTAT
>CANRDR010000011.1 GCA_947629425.1 uncultured Bacilli bacterium
ACTGGAAAACCTTTTACAAAATCATATGAAAATGCTCTATATCCAGTCATTATATCTTTTATTTTATTTTTAAATATTTTATTTATAAATAATCTTACTAATCTATTTCCAAAGTTATGAAATAATCTTTTATTTTCTTTAAAATATGTACTAGATAATCTATCTCCTATTACCATATCTGCTTTTCCACTAAGTATTAAATCACACATTTCTTTAGCGTTTTCTTTAGGATATGTATCATCACCATCAATCATTAAGTAACAATCAGCATCAATATCTCTAAACATACTTCTTATTACATTTCCTTTACCTTGTTTATATTCATATCTAACAATTGCACCAGCCGAAGATGCTATTTTATCTGTATTATCTGTTGAATTATTATCATATACATATATATCTGCATCAGGTAATGCCTTTTTATAATCCTTTACAACTTTTTCTATTGTTTTTGATTCATTATAGCATGGTATTAATACTGCTATTTTATTTTTTTTCATAAATACTCCTCTTCTACCTTATAATCTCTCATAAATAGTTTACAATGAATATTATTAAATGAAAAGTATATTTTATTTAAAATTCAATTTTTTTATAAAAAGTATTTATAATTATTTATGAGATTATCTATATTTAAAAAATAAAAAAATATTTTACATTAAATTTTACAAATGTTATAATAAAATTAAGAAAGGATTTAGAGTAATTCTAAAATACAAATATGAAATTAAGTAAAACAAATATTTTTAATCTTATATATTCTTTTATAGCTACATGTGGATTTTATTTTTATATAAAAATGGATATGTCTTCAAATATTGTAGTACATTCTGATATATTATTCTGTATATTTTATTTTGTTTATTATTATTTTTTATATAAAATTACTAATGATAAAAAAATAAATATATCATTTAAAAATAATATATTATTTTATATTTTTTCTTTATTTTTTGCTACTATACTTATCATTGGAAAGCAATTAGAGTATTACTCAGAAATACTTTGGACTATCTCAACTGTATTAAAGATTGTTTTTTTAACAATTAGTTTAATTCCTATTTTTATTTTAATTAAAACTTTTATATCTAATTATAACTACAAAATTTTAACTTTTAAAAATGAAAAATTTTTAAAAGTTAAAATTTTTGCAATTATTTCATTTTTTTCGTTATTAGTTTATTTAGCACTCTTTCCTGGTATATTCGGCTATGATGCTGGGTATCAGATTTATGAATTTATGTTTAAAGATGTACAAATTACGACACGTTTTTCGATTCCTACATCTTATCTATTATATTTTTTTGTAAGTTTAGGACAAAAAATATTTAACTCTTACTCTATAGGATTCGGGATTTATACATTTTTACAGATGATTTTTTTAAACTATGTATGTTCAAAATTATTATATGAAGTTTATAAAAGAACAAAAAATAAATATATTACAATTGGTTTTATAATATTTTTTTCTTTATTTTTACCGCATCATATAATGCTAATATCAAGTACACAAGATGGTATATTTGCTGGAGTCTTTGTTTTATGTTTGATAGAACTAGTGAAAATATTCTTTGACAAAATACGCAATGGTAAAATTTTTATAAAATTAGATATATTACTTTTTATATTATTTACATTAAGAAATAATGCTATATATATTATAATTCTTCTATTACCCTTTATATTGTTTCTTGACAAAAGAAACAATATAAAATTAATATTAATTTTATTAATTCCGGTGGTTTTGTTCAAATTTTATTCGGGACCAATTTTAAATAAATTAAATATAATAGATGAGAACTCTACAGCAGAAATCTTAAGTGTTCCATCACAACAAATCGCTAGAGTAGTTATATATAACAAAAATGTTTTGACAGAAAAAGATATTCAAAATATCAATAATTTTTATCCGAACTTTGATTTTACTAATTATCAATACAGACAATCTTTAGCAGATCCGATTAAAGGTCAATTAAATAATGAATATACTAAAAAAAATATGAAAGAATATATTAAGTTATATTTTAAAATTGGCGTTAAGGCGCCAAAAGAATATATTGAAGCTTTTTTACTAAATTCTTTAGGACTATGGTATCCTAACAAATACTATAATGATTCTAGAATGTATCATCCTTATTTAGAACTAGATATGTTAGATTCTAAATCGCATAATGAAAGATATATTATAATTAATAGAAATTCTAAGCTGCCTTATATAAAAAACATTATATACTATGTTATGGAAAATAATAATTGGCAAAAAATTCCTATAATTTCATCCTTATTTAATATTAGCACTTATTTATTAGTTTTACTATTTTCAATAATATATTTGCTATCCAAAAAAGCATTTAATAACCTAACTCCTTTAGTATTTATAATGGGGTACGCTATTACTATTTGCGTTGCACCTGGTGCTCTTGTTCGTTATATGTATCCAATAATATTAGCTTCTCCAGTATTTGTAATCGCAATTTTAGAACCTTTCAAAACACATAATAACATTAATAAGAAAAAACATTAATTATAGTAAAAGACCAATGCTGAATTGGTCTTCATTTATTTTACGTATAGCAAAAAGTTTATTTTTTGAAAAATAATAATAATTTTTAAATACTAATCTAATTCACAATATAGTCAATATATAAAGCATCATAATTAAATGAATCTCCATAATTCACTTCTAAATAAAAATTTTTATCATTAGAAAAATCTATATCAATTATTTTATTATTATCTTTAGTAACTACACCATCATATATAATTTTTTTACCATTTTTAATTAATAATTGTACTACTCCATAATCATCATTATCTGGGATATTTTTTTCTGTATAAAAATTTAATTTTAATTTTCTTACATTTTTATCCATAACTGTAGATACTATAGTACTAGTATATCCCGGATGTATATAATAGGTGTCATTATCTAACCGCTTAAAATCGCCTAATTTGTCACCTAATAATATTTTTGAATTTAATATAGATTCATCAAAAAGTGTTACATCTTTTTTCCAATCAGGATACAGTTTAAAAAAATAATTTAGATAATTTTTAATATCATCTTGCATCAATGGTTTTATTTTTTCATAAACATAAACATTAATATTACCTTGTAATAGATATGGCCCAAGTACTTGTTTATACGAATTCCCTATTTCTTCTTTATTTATAATTAGAGTATTTGGATGTACCAAAACTTGTTGTCCACTTTCACTAGTACCAACTTGAGTTTTATCCGAAACTACAACATATCTATATAATAAACTATTTATATTTAGACCATCTCTTAAATCTATGTTAGATGTATAATATAAATTACTTTTGATAATATCATCACCTATAGTATCGATTAAACTATCAGAAATATTGTCATTACTAGCAAAAAATGAAACTTTACCATAATTGGTTGATATTAAATTTGATAAGTCTTGTTTAAATCTTAACAATTCATCATAATGTTCATATCTAAATTTATAATATACTGTATTTTGCGAAATTATTGGTATTTTTTTATCTCTAAATATAAACGTCGTAGAAAAATTTATCATTACTAAAATATTTATAATTATTAAAAAGACTATTTTAATTTTCTTATTCTTTATAAAACTATAAATATAATAAATACCATATAATGAAAGTATTAATAAATAAAATGATATGCCTAAATAATGATGAACACCCATTCCTTGAATTCTAGTAAATAATATCCAAAAGAAAATAACATTTAAAAATGAATATAGAATTTGTTTATTCTTTTTCTTTAAACCAAAAATTATTCCAATAATAGATAATAAAATAATAATTAATCCAAATTCATTATAAAAATTTATAAAATGATTTAGAAAGCTAACTTGGTATGCACTATAACTTGAACTATATGATTCTTTTAAAATTCTTAATGCCAATGGAGTCTGTAATAAAAAAACACATCCTAAAGTTGTTATACCTTCTATAAACATATTAAAAATTAAATTTTTTATTTTTTTCTTACCATCCTTTGTTAAAATTATTTGTAATATTCCAATTATTAGAATACTTATATAATAACTAACTACTGAAAATAAATACCAACGTCTACATAAAAATGGTAAATAAGCAACAATTCCATAAATAATTAATTTATGTAGAGAAATTTTATTAACTATATTATTATTAATTGCATTGTTATAACATAAAATAAGAGGTATAATACCTATTATATCTGGTAAGCCTCGCAATAGACCCGACCAAAAATTTGTAAAACAAAATACAAAAATTACCATAGTTATAAATAATACATAATTTTTTCTTATTTTAAATTCTTTACTAATTAAGAATAATATAGAAATCATTGTAGGAACTAAATATAGAAATATTAAACTTAATATATAGACTAATCTAGAATTTTTAATTAATAAAAAAAATGGAGTTATAAATAAAATAGGAAAAGAATTATAATCAGAAGTTCTAATAGTTTCAATTAAATATTTTAATCCTTGAAATAAACCGCCATTTTTAAAAATTCCAGATAAATAATCACATCTTAAATAGTATCCGACATAATCATATATATATACATTATCTTCATTATAAACATACATATAACCAAATATTAAAGACAACATTAATATACCTATAAATATAAAAATCCAAAATCGTTTATTTTTCACATTAATCACCTTTATCTATTAAATTTTCAGATATTATAAATCTAGGTCTTTGTTTTGTTTCATTATACATTTTACCTATATATTCTCCTATTATACCTAAAGATAACATTTGAATACCACCTAATAACCATAATGAACATGATATAAAAGTCCAACCAGGTACTGTATGTCCTAATATTTTTACTATTAAACTATATACAGTCATTATTAAACTAATTGCGAATATTATAATACCTATATTTAATACTAATCTTATTGGTTTTACACTAAATGATGTAATTCCATCCCAAGCAAAATTTAACATCTTTTTTAATGGATATTTAGAAACACCTGCAAATCTTTCATTTCTTTCATAATAAACTACATCAGATTTATATCCTATTAATGGAAATATTCCTCTTAGAAATAAATTTACTTCTTTATAATCTTCAAAATTATCTAATACCTTTTTGCTAGTTAATCTATAATCTGCATGATTAAATACTATATCTACTCCCATAAATTTCATAAATTTATAAAATCCTTCAGCAGTTGTTCTTTTAAACCAACTATCTTTTTTTCTTTTGTTTCTTACTCCATAAACTATTTCATTACCTTCATTATATTTATCTATCATTTCATCTATTGCATTAATATCGTCTTGTAAATCTGCATCCATACTTATTACTATATCAGCATAGTTTTTTGCAGTTAATAATCCTGCTACTAATGCATTTTGGTGTCCTCTATTTCTAGATAAACATATTCCAGTAAATAGTTCTTCTTTTTTATTTATTTCTTTTATTAATTCCCAAGTTTTATCCTTTGATCCATCATTTACATAAACTACTCTACTTTTTTCACTTATTTTTTTTGATTTTATTAAATTAGTTAATTTTTCTTTTAATTTTTTTGTTGTTTCTTTTAAACATTCTTCTTCGTTGTAACATGGTATTACAACATATAATATATTTTTCATATCTACTCCTAGATTATCTTATTTTCAATGCTAATTCTTTTGCTTTTAACATTGAATCTTCCATTGAATTATATATCCATGCACCATATCTACCTATAGTATATACATTTTTATTTTTTAAATCTTCCTTTACTTTATCTAATAATTCATTTGATTCTTTTGTAATATGAACATAAGCTGGATCCATAACAATTGATACATATTCTTTTAATTTAACGTCATCATCAATAATACCTATATCTTTTAATCCTTTTAAAGTAAGTTTTAATTGTTTTTCAATTTCTTCTTCTGTTATCGCATTATGTTTATTATAGCCTATTTCTATATACATACTAAGTTTCTCTTCTCCTAATATGTTATTATAAAATCCGCATCTATAAAAGTTTATATCTTTCGAAGGTATATATAACCAATGCTCTTTTTTACATAATGGAGATGCTTTGTCAAATCCCAAATTAAAAACTAAAACTTTATTATATGACATTTTATTGATTACAGAATCATATCCACCAAGTAATGATAAAAAGTGATTAAGTGGTATAGTATTTATGAGATATTCATATTTAATAGTTTCTCCGTTTGATAAAACTACTAATTTATTATTTATATCTATTTTTTGTACTGAAACATTTAAAAGAACATTTTCTTTTTTTAAATTATTATATAATATTTCTATAAAACTTCCTGCTCCATTTTTAGGATATAAAAATGTATTGTTATAAGAATTAACTGTATGATTTCTCATATTATTAATTATTTCTTCTTTGTTAGCATATGGAAAAAATCTTCCCATTGAATCAACATCTAATTCTTTTAAATCTACTGCATATAATTTTTCATTGTATGGTTTTAAAAATTTTTCTACAATAGACTTTCCAAATTTACCATATAACATATCTAAAAAATTATCATAGCTATCTTTCTCTTCTTTATTAAATAAATCATATAAACAATCTATAAATTCTTCTTTTTCTAATTGATGAATATTTGTTTGAAAAGGAAAATCAATAAATTTTCCATTATAAAAAATTTTTGTGCATTTCTCATTATGTATTATATCTTTTTTTGGCATTTTTTCTAAAAACTTTTTTTTAAATTCTTCAGTATTAAAATGAAAAAAATGTCCAGCATAATCCCAAATGTATTCACCTTTTTTTATTGTTCTACAATATCCCCCAACTTCGCTCTCTTTTTCTATTATCAAATAATCATCATCAATATAATTTGCAAAAGTTAGGCCTGATATACCAGCTCCTACTATTAAATATTTTACTTTTTTCATATTTATACTCCATTCAATTTTTATTTTCCCTACTTTGTTGAATTTTCCTTACAACATAATATGGCAACACCATTTTTATACTTTTTTTAATAAACCATTTCATATTCTTGATGTTATCATTACATAAAAATTCGTCATCATTTATACTTTCATAAACACCAGGAATAATAATTGAATTTTTGGAATTAACATTTTTTGATTTATATTTTCTTAAAATTAATTGACAATTTCCATTTTTATTTTCTATATAATCCATTGAAGCTTTATAAGCATCTGGATATTTTTTTAATCTTTCTAAAAATTCATCAATTTCATTCCATTTTAGAACAGCATCATACATAAATATTTGTGAATCAACCATTTGTGCAATAATATTATTATATATATATCTTAATTTATATTTATTTAAATTCATTTTCTCAATATTTTTTAAAATATTAAATATAATAAATACATGATCCTTATATTTTTTTTGCCAATATTCACGTGAAATACTCTGTCCTTGTCTTCCTATTAAGTAACGATATATATCTAAATCATAAAATTTAACAGTATCTATATATTTTAGACTATATGAATTAAATTCCATATCAACATAAGGTTTTTTTTCAGTAATTAGAAATTTTGCCTTTTTCAATTTTTCTGTTTTATAATTGCTTGTAGTTAACAATGGCCCATATGTTTCAAAACCATATCCAGCATATGTCAAAAAATCAAAATTATATATTTCATTTTCTGAAAGCATATTATAATCTATAATATTTTCTAATAAAGCTTTTTCAACATATTCATAAGAACCTTTAGTCAATACTAAATCTACATCTTCTTTTTCAAGTATATCTACTAATTTTGATAAATTATCACTATTAACCCAATCATCACCATCTATCAATCTAAAATATTTACCTTTTGCAGCTGATAATCCAACATTTATTGTAGACCCGTGTCCACCATTTTCTTTGTCAATTATTTTTATAATTCCATTGCTCATTTTTTCTATTGCTTTTACTACTTTTAAAGTATTGTCAGTTGAACCATCATTAACGACAATTATTTCTGTCTTGTAACTATTCTCATAATTTAGTAAAGAATATAAACATTTTTCTATATAGGCTTCAACATTATAAGAAGGAACTACAATTGATAAGATAGGATGTTTTAATGGCTGTTTTAATTTAAAATTAAAATAATTAATATTTTTGCTCAATTTTTCTTTTATTAAATTTATTTCTTTAAAAACTGTATTTTCTTTACAACATCTCTCATGTGTTTCTTTTGATAAACTTTTACTAATATTTAAAAATTCTTCAGGATTTTTATATAATCTTTCAATAATATCTGCAAGTGCAATCGGGTCTTCAGGATCAGCTAATGTATGATACTTTTTTTCATTCATAAAGAATGGATTAGATGTAACATTTGAACCAACTACTACTAAGCCAGAAGATGCTGCTTCTCCCATGGCTACTGCATGAGCATCATGTCTAGAAGGCAATAATATTATTCCAAAATTTTCATGTATTTTAGAAATCTCATTATTTGGTATAAAAGTTCTATGAAAATTAATATTATCAAATTCTCTTAAAGGTGCAAGTAATATATCATAATAATCTCCATCTCCATATATATCAAATTGTAAATTTTTAAAAAAATCTCTTTTTGATAATTCTATAATACACTTTACACTTTGATCAATTGAATGTTGTATTATATTATCAAATTTTCTTATAATTAATATTTTCTTTCTATCTTCAGCCGTTTTTTCTTTATATGGAAATAATTCTTCATTTATAATATTATTAATTACCCTTGAATTTTTAAATTTCAAATTAAGCTCTTTTTCTGAAAAATCTTTTAACCAGTCTGATACAAAAACCCATTCGACATTGTCCTTTTGTGAATATTTTTTTATAAAGGAATCTTTTTTTTCAAAATAAATATTGAACATTCTTTCATCAATTGGTTGAGTAAAATATGGTCTAGTAACATTTTGTAAATATCTATATACAGTTTCTGGTCCATGACAAATAAATATATGTTCAACATTTGAATATGTATAACCATCATAAATAGATAACAAATTTTCGTCAACAAAATGAGTAACAATTGTTTTATATTGTTTTCTACATAAAAGTGATTTAAAATTTTCATAATTTGTGGAAATAACTGGAATTCCATCTATTTCATATTTTGTAGAATACCAATTCATTGAAGAAACTGAAACAACTTGAATATTAAGACCATTTTTTTTATATTCTAAATTTCTAGAATGTGCAAAAGCACAAAGATATAAATTTTTATATGAAGGATAACTTGGAACAACAACTAAAACATTTGCCTCATGATTACAATCGTCAATCAATCTTTTTTCTTCTTGCAATTCAGTAATTAATATATTTTCAAATTCTATTGAAGATTCTGCTGCAATATTTAAAGTTAATTTAAATTTAGTAGGACATTTAACTGGCAATAATACTTCACTACCTATTGGCACATCACAGATATCATTAATACTTAAATATCCTCCAGCATTATGAGCCTTTCCTATAAATCTTACAAGACAATATTTTGTGTCTGAATTACTAAAATCTAAAGTATCCTTAAATTGAATAATTTTATTTTCTTTAGAATCATTATTTACAAAATTATTTTTAACATTCAACTTTAAATCACTTGATTTTAATATTAAACTATTGTTTTTCATAATTACTCCTTATTTGTTCTTTTATTAATTTATCAAACTTTTTCGAAATATTTATTGCATTATATTCTTCTATATCTACATTTTTAAGTTTAGCATCCTTTTTATTTATAATTTTCATTAACTGCATGTATATATCATCAACACTAAAGGAAGAAATAACTTGATTTAAATTTCTTAAAATTTCTGCACTAGCACCATCAGCCATAGTTATTGCAAAAATGTTTTTTTTGCTGCCAATATAATCAGCTATTTTAGCTGCAAAAAATATATTTTTTTCTAAAAAATTACTTAGATTAGCATCTATTAATAATAACCAATCACTCTTTACCATAACATTTAAACTTTCTAAATATGTTATAGGCTTATGTATTTTTATTATATCATATAATTCACAATCCATTATTAAAACTTTATCTTTATTATCAATATTCCCATAAAAATTTATTTCCAATTTTTCACTTAAATCTTTTATTTTTTTATTTAATCTATCTACTGCTAAAATAAAGCTTTTGGGAGTTCTTATTTCGTCACAATGACCTACATAACTAATAACAATTTTTTCAGTAGACTTTTTTAAACTATAATCATAAAATTCTTCATCATAAGAATGATATAATATACAAACTTTATAATTAAATTGTCTAAAGTCTCTCATAATGTATTCTGACTCATATTTATTATTCATAATTAATTTATCAGCATACTTTATAATATTTTCATTTAATACAATATCTTTATAATATCTTGTTTGTGTTTTTTTATATTTTTTATCTCTATAATTCCAATAAATATTTTTTAAAATTCTTTTTGGCGATAAAACATAAGATAACTTATAATCTAATAATCCATTTCCTAAAACCTTATAAGGTGAAGTTTTATAATAAATTTTATTATATGGATTATTGCTAATAGGATCACCATACGAAGCAATCCATATTATATCATTATACTTTCTTTTTATAGCAAGACCTATTTCATGCGATTCCGGTGGCATTGAACGCGTCATAACAATATCATATTTATCTCTATTTTTATCAAAATATTTTATTCCTTCTTTTATCCATTCTTCTGTTGAAACACATTCAGAAAAAATTGTGTTTATATTATTACTAATAAGTTTATTTTCTGTATTATTATAAGCCCAATCGATTGAGTTTTTTTGAGTATAAACATCATATTCATATTTACTATTTTTCAATAATTTAAAAGTAACTAATCCTTCAGAAGAATTAATTGGTGGAAAATACCAACTAATAACAAAAATTTTTTTCATTTTCAACTCCCCATTCTTGTAAAAAATCTTGTAATAACACGCGTAAATAAATTGTTGAATTTCATAGCAAAATAAAATTTAGTTTTAGAATGAAATAAAACATATGAATTTATATTACAAAATTTATTATATAAATTGTTATACTTTTCTTTTATATAATTATCAAATTTTAAAATTTCACGTCTCATATCTTTTACTAATTTCTTATTAACATTTGTTTTGCAATATATAATATAATGACTATTTAACATCTGAAGAATTATATTTTCTACGTAATTTTTTTTATTATTTTCATCCATTTCTTTATAAAACTGTAACAATTTTTTTAATACTTTTTCATGGTCGTGTCGATGATTAATGTATCCATTTATATTTATACTTTGATCTAGTCTTCCTATAAAATATCTATAAATGTCATAATCTAAATATATAAAATTATTAATATAATTAATTGGATATACATCATATTCCATATCCACATAAAAAGTTTTCTCATCTAAATGTAAATTTGACTCTTTTAAAACTTTAGTTTTTATAGTTGACGTTGCCATAAAGAAATAATCCAATCCCAAAATTTTGAAATCAAATTTATTTAAATCATAAATTTTGTTATATTTTAATTCTTTAGAGTACTCAAACTTAATTTGTTCTCCATTATATACTAACTCTCTTGAATAATTAGTTAAGACTAAATCTGTGTCAATTTTTTCTAATAAGTTAACAAAATTAGAAAATTCATCTATGTTAACCCAATCATCAGAATCAATGACTTTAAAGTATTTACCTGTTGCTAATTTTAAAGCTACATTAATGGTTGAACCATGTCCACCATTTTCTTTATTTACAACTACTATGCTATTTGGATATTTTTTTTGAAAATTTCTAGCTATTTCTAACGAATTATCGGTACTACCATCATTTACAATTATTACTTCTAATTTTTCGTTAGATAATTCATCATACAAAATACTATCTAAACATCTCGTCAAATATTTTTCCACATTATAAGTAGGCACCGCTATTGTAAGCACTTTTTCCATAATTCACCCCAACTGTTTTTTATAATATTCATTACATATTGTTTCAGTATCTCCAATTTTAACTATTTCACCATGTTCTAACCATATAACCCTTGTACATAATTCTTTTATTTGTTCTAATGAATGTGATACAAATAATACAGTAGTACCACCTTTTATCATTTCTAACATTTTATTTTTACTTTTTTCTTGAAATTTAATATCTCCTACGGATAATATTTCATCTACTATTAATATTTCAGGATCTACTATAGTTGCTATTGAAAATGCTAATTTTGCAACCATACCTGATGAGAAATTTTTAACTGGAACATCTAAAAAATCTTTTAATTCAGAAAATTCTACAATTTCATCAAATTTTTCTTCTAAAAATTTTTTAGAATAGCCCATTACTGCACCATTTAAATATATATTTTCTCTTGCGGTAAGTTCTAAATCAAAACCAGCACCTAATTCTATCATAGGTGATACTACTCCATTTACTTCTACTTTACCTTTTGTTGGTTTCATTACACCACTTACTATCTTTAATATAGTGGATTTACCTGCACCGTTAGATCCAATTAATCCTACTACTTCACCTTTTTTAACATTAAATGAAACATTATTTAAAGCCATGAAATATTCTTTCTTCTTACGTTTTTTAAAAGATAATATATTAATAAATGCTTGTTTAAACGAAAAATTTTTTTCCATACCTAAATCAAATTTCATAGATACTTTATCAACTGTAATCATAAATCCTCCTTAAGCATAATATATAAATTTATCTTGTTTTAATTTAAATATAATACATCCAAATATAAATACAAATAAACTTGTTCCAATACACCATAACCAATTATTAATACTAGGCATAGTATTATACAAGATTATACTTCTAGTAAAATCTATATAATGATATAAAGGATTTAAATAAAATACTTTTTGCAATTGTGGTGTAAGTATAGTTATATCATAAAATATTGGTGTAAAATATTGCCACATTGTAAGTATTATACCAAATATATAAAATATATCTCTTAAAAATACTGATATAGTAGATAGTATAAAACCTAATCCTACAGTAAATAAAAATAAACAAAGATATGCAAATGGTAAACATAAATAATATATATTAATAACACAATGCGTATTTGCATCTCCTGTAAATAAAATAATTATAAATAATGGTATTAAAGTTAATAAAAAATTAATTCCAACAAATAAACATTTAGATAATGGAAATATATATTTAGGAATATAAACTTTATTCATTAATGGAAAATTACCAACTATACTTGTCATAGCACTATTGCTAGCTTCACTAAAATAGTTAAACATAACAAGCCCTGTCATTAAGTAAACTAAATAGTTTACTCCTTCCATTCTAAATTTAAACATTTGAGAAAAAACTACAGCCATTACTGCCATTTGTAGCAATGGATATAATAAACTCCATAAAACTCCTAATACACTTCTTTTATATTTAACTTTAAAATCTCTTGAAACCATTTGACTCATTAAAAATGTATATCTTTTAAAATTAGCTAGTATTCTTCCTAACATAGAATCACTCCTAAGTATCTAAAAATATTATACCCTATAAAATTTAAAAAATCTACAAATTATGCAGATTTATTAATTTTTACATTACTTAATGTTACTATACCACTTGTTTCTAATATCAACATTATTGGCAATAATGGAAGTAAATATCTAGATCTATTTTCCATAATAAGTAAAAATACAATTAATCCAAATATAGATATATAAAGTGGTGTATCTTTATTATATTTTTGTTTTATAAATGCATTAATCACATAAATTATTATAAATATAAGCATGCCAAAATGCATTATTTGTGGATAATATTTATAATATTTTGTTTTTAATCCATCGCGTGCTACATACTCATATAATATACCTTTTTTATATGGATTTCTATTAACTTTTTCAGAGGCATAATATGTCCCATCACCCCAAGCATACTTAATTTTATCATTAATATGTTTTATTAGTGTTATAAACTTATAATTTGATAATGTATCACTTATAAACTTTTTTCCAACTATTTTCTTTTCTTCATAGTATTTAGTTTTGGTTATTAATATATTAATATTTCTATTATATCCACCATTATCAATTAAACCAGTTGCAATCCAATATTCAACAGGTATTTTATATTCATCTAATTTGTTTTTATCATTTACTACAAATTCATAAATAAATATATTATATAAGCTAAATATTAATATAAATGAAAAAATAGCAATTTTATACTTTTTTATATTTTTAAATAATTCTTTTTTTAAAAGAGCATAGATTATAATAGCAATAATTAAAAAGAAAGAAATAACTTTTATAATAAGACTTAAAACAATAGCTAAACCAAACAATATTTGTAAAATAATGTTATATTTTGAATTTTTAGATATTTTTAAGAATAACAACAAACATAATGATGTCACAAACATTGCTGGAGAATCACTATAATAAATTGCTCCATACATATATAAAGGAGTTGTAAATAAACAAATAATTAATAACATTAAAGCTTGTTTTTCTCCATACAACGTTTTAGTTGCATAATATATACATATTACAGTACCTATAATAAAAAAATTATTAAAAAGAGTAACTCCAGTTATTATTTGAATAGAACACAATTTAATTATATTAATAACAATAACATACATATAAGTTATAAAAATATTACTTTGATATTGATATAAATAAACATCTTTTGTATAACCTTTACTTACAATATTTTCCGCTATATCTATTACTCTACCCATATCCCAACTTCTATTTACTCTTAAATCGTAGCTAATAAATATAGTTAATATCATAAATATTAAAAATAATATAATAGGTAATTTTTTATATTTTATTAATTTTGGTATTATGTATTTGTAAAATAATACACATACTATAATATATAATATTACTCCAATAAATAATATAATTTTATTAAATTCAAATAATACTTCTTCTCCAAAAAACATTGAATAAATAATTATATATCCAAATAATATTATAAAAAATATAGTTATTAAATTTAATATTAATTTTCTCATAATTAGAATATATCTAATTAAATACTATTAGTCAATTATTTTTTCTAATATATAACACTTAAAAAACATTAAGAAAAACGATAGATATAACCTATCGATTTATAATAAAGAATTCTTATTCTTTTACATTATTCATTTCAAGTATTTCATTTTTTTGCATTAAAATTTTATTTGTATTTATTTCTTTTAATGTATTTAATGCTTTTTCTAGTATTTTATCACCATTAGATAATAATTCTAATTCTTCAATATCATCTAGTATTAAAAATTTATAATATTTATCTACTTCATCAAGATTTGTATAAAAATCATTTTTTATATTATTAAAATTAATTTTAAATCTTCTAATACAATTATCTTGTTTTTCATATTTTCCTGTTGTTCTTTCAACAAAACCTTCTTCAGTTATAAGGAAATCATTATTATATAAATGTTCTTCACTTAAACTTATTGTATAAAATATAAATCCTTTATCAAAATCTCTTTTTTTCATATCAAAATCAGGAGATATAGCATTTTTAGTAATATTTATATTAACACCATCTATTTCTACATATATATCATGATAATCACATTGAATTAATTTATCATAATCTAAATACTCATTAGTTAAATACATATTGTCTAATAATTGATTGTAATCAATTTTAGTAGTTAGTGATATTAATTTAGCTAAAAAATCTTTGTTTCTTAAAAGTAAATATTTTAAAACTATAACATTTATACCAGGATATATTTTTCCTTTTGATAATTTATTTTTCATTAAAACTCCCCTTTCTTAAACATTTATTATTCTGAGTTAATTTTCAAGTAATGTTTTTATTTATATTATGAGATTATTTTTTAAATATATCAATAAATCTCGTAATAATTCTATCACTTAAACATTAATTTATTCAAGTATTATTTATAAATTATATATACTACAATAAATTTTTGTTAAAAACTTACTTTTTTCTATAAAACCTTTTATTTTTCTTTCTTTAAAATAAATATTTTTTTTATAATCTTTAATATTATTATTTAAATATATAAATGCTTCATCTATGAACTTATTTCTTAAAAGTTTATCTTTTTGATATCTTTGTTGTATTGTATAAGTAGCTATTATTTGTATAGTCATTTTATCTAAATATTCTAATATATTTTTATCTTCATTTTTATAAAAGTTTCTTATATCATCTAATATTTTAAATATATCAAATACTTTATTATCCATTGTAGTTGTTTCACTTTTATCATGTATTACATAATTATATAAATATTTATTCAAATAACCTAATTTATTATTTAATAATAATTTACATACAAAAACTGTATCTTCATATTTTAAATCTTCTGGAAATTTAATATCTTTTATAATACTTTTTCTATATATTTTATTCCATGGAGACTTATTTATATATAACAATAAATTTGGATTATCTTTTAAATAAGTATTGTTAAATTCATTTATTTTTATTTTTCTAAATAATAAATTATTTTTAATTTCATTATAATTACATACTACTATATCTAATTTATCTTTTTCTATTTTATTATATAATTCTAATAAATAATCATTTTCTAAATAATCATCACTATCTAAAAATGTTATATATTTTCCTGTAGATTTATTAATACCTAAATTTCTAGCACTACCAATTCCACCATTTTTTCTTTTTATTAATTTAAATCTTTTATCATTTAAATAATTATTTATAATATCAACTGAATTATCAATTGAACCATCATCTATTATAATCGCTTCAAAATCTTTAAATGTTTGTTTTAATAAACTATCTAAACATTTTTTTATATATTTTCCACTATTATATACTGGTATTATTACACTAACTTTAGTCATTATATCACCTTTAAATATAAATTATAATTTAATTTAAATAATATTTTTTTTAATTTTCTTAAAAAAGTATCATTTAACATATATTTATCTATATTATTATCTTTTAAAATACTATAATATTTTTTTCTTTCTGATTTATCTAACTCTTTACCTTTTAATATTAAACTATTAGATATAAAACTTAATAGTAATTTATTATTTATTATTTTTATATTTCTTAAACCTAATTCTAAAAAATCATAACATTTTTTTATTGCTTTTTTATTATCGTTCATTATAGAATTTTCTCTTATTAAATAATTATAACCTATATAATCTATACATTTTATATTTTTTACTTTATTTAATATAACAGGTGTTATTCCAAAATCTTCATGTAAATATCCTTCATCAAATTTAATATCATTAAATATATTTTTTTTATAACAGTAAAGCCATGTATTTTCTACAAAATGAAATTTTAATAGCTTTTCTAAAGATTCATCTTTACTTAAATTATTAAAAGATATTTCTTTATATTCATTTATTATTTTATTAGATTCATCTACTAATCTACATTGAAATCTAAGTAATTCTGTATTTTTATCTAAATTTTTATTTATATTTTCTAAAAAACTTTTATCTATATAATCATCGCTATCTATAAATATTATATAATCTCCTTTAGAATGTTTTAATCCTGTATTTCTAGCACTTGATAAGCCTTTATTTTCTTGATTTATTATTTTTATATTATCTTTATTTTTATATTCACTTAATTTTTTTAAACTATTATCTGTTGATCCATCATTAATTATTATTATTTCATAATTATTTATTGTTTGATTTAATATACTATCTATACATTTATTTAAGTATTTTTCAGTATTATATACAGGTACTATAATTGAAAATAATTTATCCATTTTATCACTCTTTATCTAATAATTCTTCTATTTTTTTTATTCTTTTTTTATTTATTTGTTCAATATTAATATTTATTATATTTTCTTTTTTATTTTTTATAATTTCTTCTATTTCTCTAGTGAGTGTATCTATTTTATTGCTTATTAATATACCAAAATTATCACCAATATTTATTATATCATCACTTAGTTTCAATGTAGACAATACACATTTTTTTAATACTAATGCTTCATTAAATATAACTGGAAATCCTTCATAAAAACTAGTTAATATAATATAATTGCATTCTTTTATATATGGATATGGATTTTTTATATAACCTAATAATTTTATAAATTTTTCTAATTTATTTTCTTTTATATAATTAATATATTTATCTTTATCTATTCCATCACCTATTATATATAATCTAATATTTTTATATTTATTTTTTAATTTATTTATTAATTCTAATTGTAACATTATATTTTTGCTAGTTTCATCTAATCTGCCTACAAATAATAAATTTATATTATCTTTATTAAATTTTATATCTACATTTTCTTTAGATAATTTAAGTATATTTTCATAATCTATTAAATTATTTATAACATATGATTTATTTTTAATATTAGGATATATTTTAATTAAGTTATTTTTCATTTCATTAGATACAAATACTATTTTATTAAATTCATTTATATATCTTGTATCATAAAAGTTTTTTAATTCTTTATCATTATATAATAATGTATAATCACTATGTATAAATAATATTTTATTATTAGATGATATTCTTGCTAATTTATTAGCAGAATATGAATATGTTGCATAACAAACAGATGCATCATAATTATTATGTTTTATATTAAATAATAGCTTTCTTGTATAATTAATTATTTTTCTTAATATTTTTATTTTATTTGTACTTACTTTAACTTCTAATATATTTACATTTTTGTTTATGTCTTTTATTAAATCACCTTGTTTTTTTTCTAATACTAAATCAATATTATATTTATTATAATTAATATTATTTAATAAAGTTACTAAAGATTTTTCTATTCCACCATATTCTAAAGTATTTGCACATATTAATATATTTTTTTTCATAATATTATTTCCAATCTATATTAATTATAATATATAAATATATAAATTCATATAATTTTTTTATTATAAAAATAGAAGTTTTATTTAATTGCTTCTATTTCTTTCTTAGTTAGTCCTGTTACTTTACTAATAACATTTATTGGGATTCTTTCTTTTATCATATTTGCAACTATAGATAAAGTGTTATTTTTAACTCCATTGGTGAAACCTTTACCAAATCCTTCATCATATGCTCCATATCTTATACTATTTCTTATCATTTCTTCATCTTTCTTTTTATCATA
>CANRDR010000012.1 GCA_947629425.1 uncultured Bacilli bacterium
ATTAAAAGAAAAAAGGAAGAATATTCTTCCAAGTATATTACTAATCTTTGTTACTTTTTAAATAAGAATATATTGGATAGTTAAATACACAAATAAGTAAACCAACAATACCTGTTGAAATACCAATTAGTAAATCAGTTTTAGATGGATCTCCAACCATTACTTTACTCATACCAAATCCCATTACTAATGCACCAACTATTCCTATAAACCAAGTAAATACAATTCCCCAATTTATAGGTGCGTGTACCTTTTTAGGATGATTACTTCTATAAACAGGAATAATACAAAGGAGAATGATAAATCCTAAAATTGCTACTACAACACCTGATGCAAATAAATCCCATTCAGGTATTAAACACATCGTCAAACCTATTGCAAATACTAAACCACCAATAGTTCCTAAAATAATTTCTAATAAAGTTTCTTTTTTCATAATTTCCTCCTATACTTTATTTATTTAATTTTTCTTGTTGTTTATCTTTTAATTCTTCTTGTTCTTTTTGTAATCTCATCTTTGCTTCTTCTATTGTTTCATCATCTTTTTTTAAGAAAGTATCAACGAATTTATCTTCTATCTTTTTATAGCCACCAACAACTGTTTTTTCAACTGCCATATAACCGCCTACAACAGCATTTTCAATTTTCTTATTAGCATCTACTATTTTAGACATACAATCACTCCCTTTCAATAATAAGACACTTGTCTTTTTATTACAATTTTAGTATAATCTTTACGAAAGAAAAATACAATCAACAATTTATAGACATTTGTCCAATTAAAAGGAGTGAATCTATGAATACACCAAATAATAAAAGAAGAAAAGAAACAAGAGTAAAAATAAGTAAAGTATTTATCTCTTTATTACAAGTAAAAGAAATAAAAGAAATATCTGTTACTGACATTTGTAAACTTGCAAAAATAAATCGTTCTACTTTTTATGTTAATTATCTTGATATTTATGATTTGGCAGACAAAATCGGGCAAGAATTAGAACAAGATTTGTTATCCTTATATCAAGAGGAAAAAGAAACAAATCATATTTCAAATAATTTTTTAAAACTATTCAAGCATATAAAAAATAATCAAATATTTTATAAAACTTATTTTAAATTAAAAATGGATCAAAGTTTTATTATTAAAAATTATGATTATCATTTATCAAAAGAATTATATGATGATAAATATATAGATTATCACATGGAGTTTTTTAAGGCGGGACTTACTGCAATTATTAAAAAATGGCTTAGTAATGGATGTAAGGAATCGCCCGAAGAAATAGAGAGTATATTAAAAAGTGAATATAAAAATAAAAATAATACCAAGAATTAAACTTGATATTATTTTTTATTGTGCAAATTACTATTTTTCTTACTAATACAAATTGTAACAGTTATTTAATTCTTATTTAATTTTTTTATAAGTTCTTTTTAGTTGGCGTTATAATGGGAGAATTATTATCAAGTAACACTGATTTTTTTCAAATTTATTTTTTATTTTCTAGTTTTTCAAAATTATCTACATATTGATAGTTTAATTTGTTTTGATTTGTAACAATTGATTCTCCAAGTAGATTTTCAATTTCATCTCTTGTATTTTTAGCAACTTGTCCACCTGCATGAGCAACCTTTATATTTTCTTTTAACCCTTTAGGTTTAGTTTTCTTTGCTAATCTTTTTGTTACTTCTTCACTTATATCAGTTAAAGATACTTCTATATTATCCATATTATCACGAAGTGACTCCTTACGTAGACCTTTATATTCTTTATACTGTTTTGCAGTCATGCCAGACCAAGTTTTATATATTTCATTAGTTAATATAGCAAATTCTTTACTTTCAGTAATACCATTTTCTTTCCATACATCTGTAAGTTCTTTTCTATCTTGAATATTTTGCATTCTTTTAGAAATCCATTTTTCATCATAACCTTTTGCTCTATATAAATCTATAGACCTTTGTGCTGCTATTGATGGATCAAATACTTCATCAATTCTTTCACTACCTAATTTCGCTAACCATTGTTTTATAGGGCCCGCATTTTTACTTGGAATTGATTCGATTATTCTAAACATACTTTCAATATCACAAACATCAGTTAAACGATATTTACCATCTTGTGCTTTCAATTTCAACTGTCTAGTAATACTAGACGTTTCAAAATTTTCTTCCTTAAATAATCTATTTTTTAACCAATTCCAATATTTTCTAGGTTCTTTACTATCTGCCAGAATACCAACAATATCAACAACACTAATATAATATTTTTCACTTTCCTTATCCCAAACAGTTCTAATTGTTTCATTATTAAATATTTTATTTACTAAATGCATTTTATCTTGATTCATAATTAAACCCTCCTTGATATGAACATTATATAATACAAACAATTGTTTGACAATACTTTTTTTAAAATTTTTTTATAACATTTTAAAAAAAGCAAACAACATATAAAGTTTGCTAATATTTACTTACTTTTCTTTAAATCATATATTACATCAACTGTATCACATACATTTTGTGAATGAGTTACAATAATAACACATTTATTTTCTTCATGGGCTAACTTTTTAAATATTTCTAAAATTTCAGTTTCTGTTTGTTTATCAAGATTCCCTGTTGGCTCATCAGCAATAATCATTTTAGGATTATAAGATAAACTTCTTGCAATAGCAACTCTTTGTTGCTCCCCTCCTGATAATCTTAATACTTTACGATCTGCATAAGTTTCTTTTAATCCTACTTTTTCCATTAATTCAATTGCTTTTTCTTTTTTGTTTTTTATTTTTAAACCACTTACATCCATAGAAAGAATTATATTTTCAGCTGAGGTCATAAAAGGCAATAAATTATAACTTTGAAATACAATACCAATATCACTATTACGATATTTATCTAAATTCATACTATTTAAACTTTTTTTATCAAATATTATTTCACCTTCAGTACATCTTTCAAGTCCACTTATTAAAGATAATAATGTTGTTTTTCCAGTACCACTTCGACCTTTTATAGCATACATTTTTCCGCTTTCAAAATCAAAACTAACATCTCTTAAAGCATAATCATCATCTTCAGCATCACTATATCTATAACTTGCATTTTTAATACTTAAAATAATATTTTTTGAAGAAGTATTTTTTTCTTTAATATCTTTATCATTTTTTATTTTTTCTTCATCAGTTTCAACTATTTGTTTATGAGTAAAGTTATTTCCCAGTTTATCTTTTGAAACATAATTATTTTTTTTGTTATTTTTCATTATTAAGACCTCTCTTTCAATATTGTAAGTGGTGAAAATCTTTGGATACTAACCATTGAAGCAATAGAACTTACTAAGACAAGTGATAGTCCAATACCAAGTAGTTCTAGTAAAACTTTCATATCTACCACTGCATCAATAGAATCGTATGCTTCTACAACAGGCATACCTTTACCTCGCATTGCACCTTTTCCACGATCAAGCATTCCACCATTCATAGTTTTTCCACCAAAATTTTTGCCTATTTCTTCAGTTCTTTCATTACTGCTATTTATTTCACTTTCTAGTAAATAGTTGCTAACTCCTTTAGAACTTACGGCACCTATTCCTGCACCTAGTATTAGAGCAACAATAGAAACAATAACAAGTTCCGATACAAATTGCATAGTTAATTTAAACTTACTAATACCAATTGTTCTTAAAACTCCTATTTCGTATTTTCTTTCACGAATATTTATCATATTAATTACAAATAAAACAATTCCACCAATAATAAGAGTTAAACTCAAAAATGTTGTAGCGAAAGAATTAATATTTTCTATGCTTGATACTCCACTTAATGCTATTTCTTCATTTGTTTGTAATATGAAGTTTTCATCTAAACCTTTTTCATAAAATTCATCTTGTAATTTTTCTACATTATCATAAGAATCTATAATAAAAGTTGGATTAATTGTAGAATGAATTTCTTCATCTTTTGTAGTAATATCTGTTACTGCATTAGCATTTGTTACAAGTGTATTAGCAGAATTTGAAAACATTGACATCGATTCTCCATTTTCTTCTTCGTTTTCTTTAAAAATACCAATTATTTCAAATTCATAAGTATTTCCATCATCACTTTCTAATTTTATTTTATCATTTAAATTTAGGTCATTATAATCGGCAAGTTCCTTGTTAATAAATATATAGTTACCATCAAATGCTATATCCCAAGCATCATCAGTTATTTCATTCATAGTATAAGTACCATTTATAAATTCACTCATAGCATCTAATGAACTATAACCAGTTAAAGTAAAATCAGTAGATGACATATTATTTTCTTTTCCATGCCCAAATCCATTTGGCATATTATTATTTGATTCAATTTCTGCTTTTTCAATATTATTTCCATTAAGTCCAATGCTATAAGTATAATAATAACTTTCTATATACTTACTATCAGCAAAAGACTGGATATCACCAACTGTGAAACTTGCAATATTATCAAATTTTTCTCTTGCACTTTCTCTTCCATCTTCCTGTGATGGATCAAAATTTTTCATCATATTTTCTCTATCAAAACTAATTGTTACTTCTTTGTCATAAGCATTTTTATAAGAATCAATTAAATAGCTGGCCGTGTTTTTTATAGCAAGTGTAATAGTACAAGCACAAGCAATAATTAAAATAATTATCCCTATTAAAATATTCCTTCCTTTATTTCTTTTAATTGAAATCCATGCGTTTTTTAATATAAACATAATATCCTCCTTAAAAACAATATTATTTTATTATGTAAATATTAAAGAAACATTAAAAAACATTAACTTTTTTTAAATTAATGTTCATTTATTTTAAATTTAACTTCAAAAGTAGTATATCCATCTTTTGAATAAGCTCTTATATTACCATTATGAGATTCTACAATATTTTTAGCAATGGCAAGGCCTAAACCATATCTACCACTTTTACGATTATGACTTTTATCATTTCGATAAAATCTTTCAAATATTTTTTCATATTCACTTTCAGGAATAGATTCTCCTTCATTTATTATTTCTAATTTTATTTCATTTTTAGATACTGATAAATTAACTTTAATTATACTATTATCTTTTCCATGACTTATAGCATTATCAATTAAAATAGATACTAATTCATCTATACTTTCTTTATGACAAAACATATTTACTTTTTCTGAAATATTAGTTTCTATAGTTATATTTTTTTCATATGCTAAACTTTCAAATGTTAGTGCTCTTTTTTCTATAATCATAGAAATATCAAATTTATTAAAATTTTCACTTTTTAAGTATTCAGTTTTAGATAAATCAAGTAATCTTGTTATTAAATTACTCATTCTATCTGCTTCACTTTTTAAATTATTAATCCATTTTTCGTTTTTCTTACTTACATCTAAACAATCAATACTTGCCATCATAACTGCAAGTGGTGTTTTAAGTTCATGAGAAGCATTTGCAACAAATTCTTTTTCTCTTTTAAAACTCATTTCAACTGGTTTTGTAATCCATTCAGTAATTTTTTTAGAAATAATACAAATAATAATTTCACCAACAATAACTAATAATAAAGAAATTAACAAATTAGTAAGTAACATATTTCTAGTGTTAGTTATATTCACGATAGTTAAGGAATTACTTTCTTCTAAATTATAAGCATATTTATTCCAATATAAAGATCCAATTTTAATTTTGCTAGTTTTACTACTTTCAATAATATTTTTAGCTTTAGTTATAATCTCATCACTTATATCATTATCACTATGACTTATTTTATCAACAATTTCATTATTATCATTTAAGATAAATGTATAAACTTCATAGTCCATAACTTTTCTATTACGTAAATCATCATTAATAGGTTTTTCTTTATCAAATAGTTCATGTCTTTCTATAGTTAAGTTTTTCATTCTCGTTAAATTATTAAATATTCCAGTATATTCTCTATGATATATTTGAATATTAAAGAAAGTAGCAAAAAACAAAGCAAATAAAGAAATTATTATAAAGATTGTAAAAAATGTTTTTTTCTTTAAATTTTCCATAATTCTTTATTCCTCCATTTTATAACCTAAATTACGAACTGCTTTAATATTTACTTTTGATCCAATAATTTTTATTTTCTTTCTTAAAAAAGATAAGTAAGCTTCTAAATTATTAGATTCATAATCAGTATCTATTCCCCAAACTTTATCATAAATTTGTTCTTTTGATATAATTTGTTCTTTATTATTTATAAAATATTCAAGTAATAAGAATTCTCTATAAGGAATATTTATTGATTCGTTTGTAAGTTTACAAGTTAGAGTAGAAGTTCTAATATTTAATGTTAAATCACTATATTCTAATATATCTTTAACTTTATTATTTCCACTTCTTAATTGAACATTTACTCGTGCAATTAATTCTTCAATATGAAAAGGTTTTGTAACATAATCGTCTGCTCCTGTATCAAATCCTTTTAATTTATCTTCTAATTCTGATTTAGCAGTAAGCATAATTACTTTAGCACTTATATCATTTTCTCTTATTTCTTTTAGTATTTCTAAACCATTTATTTTAGGTAACATTATATCAAGAATGATTAAATCATATATATTTGTCATGGCATTATATAGTCCATCTTCACCATCAAAACTTGTATCTACTTCATATTTTTCTTTACGTAGTTTTGTTGCAATAACATCAGCAATTGTTTCTTCATCTTCAACAACTAAAATTCTCACATTACCACCTCTATTTTTAATTTATCACTTTACCAATACATAAATATATAAATTACTGCAAATAGTATTGGTTTTTCTCTGCATAATTTTTTTCCTTTTTTTACAATTAAAAGTATAAAATACAAAGTTTAAAGAAACATTAAAATTAAATTATAAAATAAAATTTTCACAATAATTATATCAAAGAAAAAGCAAATCTCATATAGAGTTTGCCATACAAATTTTATTATTTTAATTAGCAAATATTTTGCTTAAACAAACTATAATCTTTCTTTTTATCTATTATCACAAGTACCACCAATACTTATAATATAATCTTCCATATCTTTAAGTAAATCATAAGTATTATCATAATCATCTAAATTAATATTCATCTTTTCCATTAATTCTTTTTCTTGTTTTTTAGTATTATTATCTATAATATTGTAACTAGATGGTTTATTAGAAAAATCTGAAGTGCAATGTGGAACTTCTACAAAACTACATGATGATTTATTATTGAAAAAATTAAAACAATATGGTGTTTCTAAAAATTTTTTAGTATCATTATCATCACATACATTATGAGATAAAGCCATAATTTTTAATCTGTTACCATCTAAACTACATTTATTAGTTATAGCACTTTCCATTTCATTTTCCATATATTCCATAAAATCAATTTGATAACGATAAATGTATTTTTTATATACAATATACCCTGAAATTAAAATAGCAATTACTACACAAAGAACAATTATAATTCTTTTTAATACCTTATTATTTTTTATTTTCTTATTAATATCTTTTAACATTTCTTTATCACCTTTTAATAAAATATCTAAAGAAACATTAAATTTATCACTAATCATAATTAGTGTTTCAATATCTGGATAATTGTTACCATTTTCCCAATTTGAAACTGTTTGGCGTGTTACATTTAGAATTTCTGCAAACTGCTCTTGTGACATTTTATTATTTTTTCTTATTTTTAAAATTTTATTACCAAGATTCATATATTTCCTCCTTTCATAAGAACATAATAAAAGATAATCTAAAATTATTATATCAAACTCATTTGACATTACTAGCAAGAATTTCTTGCATATAAAAAATTAGACAAAATTTTAAATTTGGTATTATTAATTTTCCAAATAAAAAGACTATCACAAACGATAATCTTTCATATAAATTGTAATTTATTAACTTATTCTATAATGCCCTATTATGTCATTTTTCAATTCTAATATATCTTCTTCATAGTATTTTTGATAAGGATTAGCATGATGAATCACAAATGGTACTCCGTTTTTATTTCTTTTATCTGAAATTATTCCTATATGGTTTTTAAATATAACGATATCTCCACCTTGCCATTCTTTTATTTTTGAAATATCAGTTGTTAATGTTATTGCATTGTTATCAAAATAAATTTTTAAATTATTTACTCTTCTAAAATCAATATTCTTATCTATTACTTCAATATTATATCTATCACGATTATTTTTTACATCTTCATTAACTAAAGTCATTAAATCATAACCTGCATTTTTTAATCCAAATGCTACAACATCAGTACATACACCAAATTCATCATTTGGATAACCATTTGCATAGTATTTACTCTTATATTTTGGCTTAGTTTTTATATAATTTCTTACATTATTTAAAATATCAGTTTGATCATCAATACCATCTTCATCTTTATCTATTAAACTTATATATGTTTCAATACCAAAGTCATTATTACTGTATTTTTTATGTGGAATATAATTAAACACATATAAAAAATAAGTAGTTAATAAAATAATGATAATCAATATAATAGATAGAATTATTAAAACTTTCTTTTTCATATTTAGTTCTCCCATTACCTATCATTCATACTATAATACATAATCATACAAATTACTATTGTTTCACTAATATTATATCAGAAAAAGCAAATCCCTTATAGAGTTTCCCTATAAACTTTATCATTTTAATTAGCAAATATTTTGTTAAATGTACTCTCTACAAAATTATTATCATTCATTTTGCTTTCTAAATACTTATTGAAATTGTTTTGATTGATTCCATTATCAACTATATCTTTAAAATTAGGATACAATTCATTTATTTGTTTTCTACTTACTACATATGTATTTCCACTAAAATTAAAAGTAATTTGTTCTACATTATCTATTAAAGCAAATATTGAAACTGAATTATATAATAGTGATTTTTCTAAATAATGATTTTCATTAATATACCAATCTGTAACATGATAATCGATAGTAAGTTCTAAATTTTCAGAATCAATTTCAAATACATATCCATATTCAGAAAGTGGTAAGTTATCAATTAAATGACTAATATTGCTGTTATTACCAATATATTTATTTTTAAATTGTATTATGTTTTCAATTCCTGATTTATCTCTATCAAATGGTGTTATTGGCACAGTTTTTTCTGTATACTCTTTTTTACTATCAATTATATAATACTCATTTTTAGTATTTCTATTTATTCTATATACATTATAAAATGGTGCTTTATAAATAATCATAGTATCATTAGTTTCTATTAAATAAGAAAATCTTGGTGCAACTTTATTTAATATTACATTAGAATAATCAAGTAAAAGTAGTAATATAAAACCTATCATAAAATAACATATACCTAAAAATATTTTTTTTAAAATAGTTTTACCACTTTTTATATTAACAAATCCAAAAGTAGAAATAAATAATCCTATTATAGAATAAATAGAACCCCGTGATGATTCACTAGGGAATATTGTAAATGCAATAAAAGTTAAACCTAGACCTGCAAACATAACCATCGTGGCTATACTTTTATTTTTTTCAGATACTTTTTTATCTGTATAATCTATTGTATCTATAATATTTTGCTCCAACTTTTTTTGATAGTCTTCTCTATCAACCTTTTCTCCACTAAGTAAATCATTAACAGTAATTTTTAAAATTTTACATAATTCAATCATAATAGAGGCATCAGGTAATCCTTTACCACACTCCCATTTAGAAACCGCTTTATAAGTAATTCCTAACTTCTCTGCAAGTTCTTCTTGTGTTAATTTTTGTTCTTTTCTACAGTTTGCAATAAATTTACCTATTTTTTCTAAATTCATATTTTTCTCCTTTCAAAACAACTATATAATATTAACACAAATTTTTACACCTACAGTTAGTAGAGTTTAATATTTAAGATAATATAAAGGCAATAGTATTACAAATAACACCAAATAAAAACATAATGCCAGTAAATAAATCAGTTTTATCTTTTTTTATTTTATAACGACTTAAAAAAGTAACAGTATTATAAGCACATAATAAACTAACAAGACTTGCCATTGATTTATCTTTAAAAAATGAAATAAGTATTAAAATTATAGAAAATAAAGCCATACCAATAATACCATATTTCATAGATTTTAAAGTTACTAATTCAGTTAATTTAATAATATTTTCTTCACTCTTTTTTTCTAAATTTTCATTTTCTATAATTTCACCAGCAAGTATATCATTTACACTTACTTCTAAAATTTCACTAAGTGGTTTTAGTAAAGACATATCCATTAAACATAATCCTCTTTCCCACTTACTTACAGCATTTTTAGTAATACCTAGTTTTTCTGCTAATTCTTCTTGAGTTAGTTTTTTTAATTTTCTTTGTTCTTGAATAAATTTACCAATACTTTCTTGGTTCATAACTTTCTCCTTTCGAGAATAACTTTAACATCTAAAAAATATTTTTTAAACATACTAAAGGTTTACTTTTTATTTATTTTTTTAACTAACAATAAAAACAGAACACATAATGTTTTGCTAATAAAATTTTATTTTTATTTAATTTTATCTATATATTTACTTAATACACTTGGCATATATCTTGGACCCCTAATTGCATTTATTCCAAATTCTTTTAGTTTATTAAATGATAACTCACCTTTTTCATATCTTTTTATTAAATCTATTTTCATAACTTTTTGCATTTTTATATTTTTATCTTTATATTCATAAGGAATATTTATTTCCACTACTTTAAATTTATACATAATTGAAGAATAAGGTGCTGCAACATATAAATAAATAATATCATTTATTTTAATATTTGTACTTTGTTTCCATTTAATTATATTATTTTTTTCTAAAGATTTTTCTATATCAAAATATTTTGGATTTGCAGGTATTATCCATTCATTAGTTTTATTTTTATTTAAAGTATATCTATAGCTTTCATCAATTAAATTCATTATATATTCATCTGATAAATTATTATTTAATATAATTGAAATCCAACTTTTTTTATTCATATGATATGCAGGATAAAATCCATTTAATTTTAATAAATCTACTATTTCATCAGGATTTAATTTTATATTAATTATTTCTACTTCTCCATTTGTTTTTTCATCTAATTTATTTTTATCAATGTTCATTATTATTGCATACCACTTGTTGTTATCTTTATTTTTAAAAGTAGCATATCCAGGAAATTTTTCCCATTCAAAATCTGGTTCATCTTTATACTTATCTTTTATTAATGATGCTATTCTATTTGATTGTTCATATATAAAATCTTCTCTTATAAAACAATTATCTCTGATATCTATTAATAAATTTATAAATTCTTCTTTCACTTTACTTGCAAAAGAACCAATATTATTTTTTATACGATAGTTAGTATATTCTTCATCAAAAGATAAATCAATTACTTTACCTATAATAATGCCATTACTATTTATTTCAATATCTATTCTAAAAGTATTATTCATAATATTTTTAGAATATTTATATAAAGATTCTTCTTTTCTAAAACCATATTTAAATAATTTATCAAAATCAATTTTCTCATTTTTAAACAATTCTTCTTCAATAGTCATTTTAATATCTCCTATACAAAATAAACTCCTAAATTTTATTTTAAAAGTATTTATTTATACAATTTTGTTTTTAGTGTCATCTTTTTCTCTTTGTTCTTTACTTTCTTCTAAAGTGCTAATATCACTTTTTACTCCTTCATATTTAATATATAATATTTTCATAAAAAAATAAATAACCATTATATATTTTTTATGATTATTTATAAATATTAATTTTTCTCTTCTAAACATTTTAAATGTTCTTTAAAATAATCTGGTAAATCACATTCAAAATGCATATGTTTTTTAGTAATTGGATGTATAAAATCCATTGAATATGAATGTAAAAATTGTCCAAAACTACTACAAGTATCATTAGTATAAACTGGATCATTATATACAGGATATCCAATATATTTCATATGTACTCTAATTTGATGAGTTCTACCAGTTGATAATTTTAATTTTAATAAAGTATATCCTTTATATCTTTTTATTACTTTAAAATGAGTTATTGCATTTTTTGAATTTTTGCTAGTGACTGCCATTTTTTTTCTATCAGTAGTACTTCTTCCAATAGGAGCATCAATTGTTCCACTATTAGAATCTACTTCACCTTTTACTAATGCAATATATTCTCTTGTTATTGTTTTATTTTTAAAATAATCTGATAATATTTCATGTGTTTTATTATTTTTAGCAACTATAATTAATCCTGATGTATCTTTATCTATTCTATGTACTATACCTAATCTATTATTTCCATTTATATCACTTAAATTATTTGTATAATACATTAATCCATTAACTAAAGTATTTGTATAATTACCATTTCCAGGATGAACAACCATACCGCTTGGCTTATTTATAATTATAATATCATCATCTTCATAAACAATATCTAAATCCATTTTTTCTGGTAATATATCTACTTCTTCTTTATAATTATCATTAATATAAATTATATCGTTTTCTTTAACTTTATAATTATTTTTAATTTTTTTATTATTTACTAATATATCTTTACTTTCTATCATTTTAGATATTATTGATCTAGATAAATCTAATGTATTACTTAAATATTTATCTATTCTTATATCATTACTACTTACTTTTACTTCCATTTTTATCTTCTCCTAATATAATTGATATTACTAATAATATAACACCAATTACTATAAATATATCTGCTAAATTAAATATAGGAAAGTTTTTTATAATAATATTTACTTTTAAAAAATCTCTAACATAACCAAATAATAATCTATCAGATAAATTACCTAATATACCACCTATAAGTAAAGAAAAACCTATTATATTTTTTTTAGTCTTTTTAAAACTATTAATATATCTAAATAATATTACTATTGCTAGTATACTAAGTACTATTAATAGTATTTTACTATTTTCAAGTATTCCAAAACTAGCTCCTGTATTATTAATATATTTTATTTTAAAAATATTACCTAATACTTTTATTTCTTCTCCTAATTTTAAATAAGTTGATACTATAGATTTACTTATTTGATCTAGTATAAATAATATTATAGAAATAATAAAAACTTTCTTTGACATATTAACACCTACTTAATTATAAACTAATTAGTTTAACTCTACAAGTATAACATCTTCTCCTATTTTTACAACTTGATCTATTGTAAAAACACTTTCTTTACTAGAAAATTTAAAAAAGAATTTTCTTGTCATAGAATAAAAATTTATTATTTTTCCTTCTTTATCTATTTCTAAGTCACTTATTTTACCTATATTACTTCCATCAGTGATATTAATGATTGTTTTATCTTGTAAGTCACTTATTTTCATATTTATCACCATATAATTATATGCTTATCTCATTAGTCTTTTAACATTATTAATTGCACTTTTTTCTATTCTAGATACTTGTGCTTGACTTACTCCTAATTCGCTTGCAATTTCACTTTGTGTTTTTCCTACTATATATCTATCTGTTAATATATTTCTTTCTCTTTCTTTTATTTTTAATAATGCTCTTCTTAAACTAAGTAATGAATCTCTATCTTCATTGTTATTTCTTGTATCACTTATTTGATCTTCTAAATAAATTGTATCTCCACCATCATTATATATTGGTTCAAATATACTAACAGGATCTTTTAGGCTATTTAAAGATAGTTCTAATTCATAATCTGATAGATTTAAATTTTTACATATTTCTTCATTTGTAGGTTCTATTCCTTTTTTTAATAAATATTCATCTTTATATTGTAATATTTTATATGCATTATCTCTTATACTTCTTGCAATTCTAACTTGACTAGAATCTCTAATAAAACGTTTTACTTCTCCAGATATTAAAGGTACTGCATAAGTTGAAAACATAACTCCATAATTTGGATCAAAATTATCTACTGCTTTTATTAATCCAATACAACCTATTTGAAATAAATCATTCATATCATATTTACCATTATTATACCTTTTTATAATACTTAATACTAATTTTAAATTACCATTTACTATTTCTTCTTTTAAATAAGTATTACCATTTTTATATTTTAAAAATAAATCTATCATTTCATCATTTTTTAAAACTTTTAATTCATTTGTATTTATTCCAGTAATATCTACTTTATATTTGCTCATATTATCTCCTCTTATTTTTTATGAGCAAATATTTTTTATTTTATTCAAATATATTAAAAAAAGGACTAAATTATCCTTTGTTTTTGCTATCAATTATTATAGTAATAGGGCCATCATTTTCAATACTTACCAACATATCACTACCAAATATACCTGTTTTTGTAGGTACATATTTATTTAAATATTCATTAAATTTATCATATAAAATAATAGCATTTTCACCCTTCATAGCATTTATATAACTGGGCCTATTACCTTTTTTAGTATCTCCATATAAAGTAAATTGACTTATAGATAATATTTCTCCTTTTATATCAATTATACTTTTATTCATTACTCCAAATTCATCATCAAATATTCTTAAATTAATTATTTTTTTAACAATATAATCTATATCAGTTTCATTATCATCATATCTAAAACCAACAAGTATAGTTAATCCTTTATTAATTTCATTATATATTTTATTATTTATTTTTACATTAGATGATTTAACTCTTTGTATTACTACTTTCATAAAACCTCTTAATTTATTAATTCTACTTTTATAACAAAAGGTAATATTCTAATACTTTCTATAAAATTATCTAAAGAATTAGAATCTTTTACTCTAATACTAATATTATATCCAGTTATATTATCTTTTTCAAATTCATTAATACTAGTTATGGATATATTTTTTTGACTTGCAATAGTTACTATATCAACTAAGTTATTTTTTATTTCTGTTGTAGTTATTTTTAATTTAGATAAATATGTTCCTTCACTTTCTGTATTCCATTTAACATCAATTAATCTTTCTTTAATATCTTTTATGTTATTACAAGTTTTTTTATGTATTGTTATACCATTACCTTTAGTAATATAACCAATTATATCGTCTCCTTTAACTGGATGACAACAATCAGCAATATTAACTAATATATTATCACAACCATCTACTATAATATCGTTTTTATAGTTTGTTACATTATTTTTAGTATTTAATACTTTATCTAATAATATATCTTGTACTAATCTTTTATCTTCATGTATTAAATTAATTATATATGTTGCTGTATATCTTAAAGAACCTATATTAAAGTATATTTCTTCTAAATCTTTTACTTTTAAATCATTACATAATTTATCTATATTTTCTTTACTTAATACTTCTTTTATAGATAAATTTTGTTTTCTTATTTCTTTTTCTAATAAATTTTTTCCTGATTCTATATATTTTTCTTTTTCTATTTTAGAAAAATATGATTTTATTTTATTTTTAGCTTGTGTAGTTTTTACTATATTTAACCAATCTTTATTAGGTGTTGATGAATTATCTGTTTTTATTTTAACTATATCTCCATCTTGTAATTTATAATCTAGTGTTACTATATTATCGTTAACTAATGCTCCTACTGTATGTTCTCCTACATCTGTATGTATTCTATATGCAAAATCTAGTGGAGTTGATTCTATAGGTAATTCCATTACATCTCCTTTTGGAGTAAATACGTATATTAAATCAGATAGTATTTCATCTTCCATTGCTTGTCTAAATACTTCATCATTAACATCTTCTTTATAAGAATCTATTATATTTTTATACATTTCAAGTTTTTGATCCATTAAGTTTTTAATATTACCTGAAATATGTTCTTTATAAGACCAGTGACTTGCTATACCATTTTCTGCTATTTCATCCATTTCTTTTGTTCTAAGTTGTATTTCAAAAATATGTCCATCTATTCCAAATACACTAGTATGTAATGATTGATACATATTAGCCTTTGGTACTGCAATATAATCTTTAAAACGTTTTGGTATAGGTCTATATTTAGAATGGATTAATCCTGCTGCTAAATAACAATCGCTTACAGTTTCAACTATGGCTCTCATCGCAAGTATATCATATATATCATTCCATTTTCTTCCTGTAGATAATTTAGTATATATACTATGTACACTTTTTACTCTACCCTTTATAGTAAATTTAATTCCAGCACTATTTAATATATCAGATACACTTTCAATCATTTCATTTAATACATGATTTAATTCTTCACGTGTTCCATCTAATTTTTCTAATATACTATTATAAACATCTGGCTTAGAATATTTTAAACATAAGTCTTCTAATTCACTTTTTATACTATTAATACCTAATCTATGTGCAATAGGTATTAAAACATTCATAGTTTCCATTGCTTTTTGTTTTTGTTTTTCTTCTGTTAGACTATAAAGCGTTCTCATATTATGTAATCTATCAGCAAGTTTTATTATTAAAACTCTTGCATCTTCTGATAAACCAACAAGTACTTTTCTTAAATATAAACTACTTGATTCACTATTATCATTTAATTTTAATTTGTTAATTTTCGTTAAGTTATCAACAATTACTGCAACATCATGCCCAAATAGTTTTTCTATTTCTTCTTTTGTTGCATCACTTTCAGATATTGTTTCATGTATTAATGCAGCAACTATAGTAGTATCATCTACATTTATATCTGCTAATATTTTAGCAACACTAACTGGATGTGATAAAAATTCTTCTCCAGTTTTTCTATATTTTCCTTTATGTTTTTCTAATGCATAATCATATGCTTGTTTTATTTTATCTAAACTTTTTTTATTATATCCTAATTCTTTATATTTATTTAAAATGGATTCTATATCCATCTTATTCACCACCCAGTATATTTTTCATTTTATTTTTTATATATTTTCTATATTCTAATTCATTAGTATTTAATATATCATCTACACATTGTGATAATGTTAGATTAGTTGTTTTATTCCATTTATTATCTTTTAAATAATTCCATATATCTTTATTACTTATATAAGTTATTCCATTTAGTTTTAATTCATTTACTTTAGTATCTATTGCATAACTTAATCTATTATATAATTCTTCTAATGATTTAAATTTAATATCATTCATATAATCAACTCTTCCTTTATAATTATATAATATTAAGTTGTAAAAAAAAAGATATATAAAGTTTTTATTATAAAATTATGTATAATATTATCAGTAATAGTTAATAATTTAATATAATGACTGTTTTTTTAATTGTGTCAACAATGTTGTCACTTTTTAAAAATATACTGTATTTTTTATCTAATATTAATTTAATTTCTATCATATTTAAAACTTTCCCGTACAATTTGGCAGACGCGTCTTCCAAATTATTAAACTCTTTCTGTATTAAAATCTTTAAGTATTTTCAATTCTTTATTTGATATTGCTGATTTTTTGGTTACTTGTTCGTACGTCAGTTAAACTTTTTCTATTTACAATACCATCTACTCTATCTTTAATCCATTTATCACTAAAACCTTTTTTTCTGTAATAATCAACTGCTCGATTAATTGCAATTTCAGGATTGAATACTTCATCAATTCTTTCACTTCCTAATTTCGCTAATCTTTGTTTTATAAATTCCGCTTTAGGTGAAGGAACTGATACAATTAATCTTAGTATTCCTTTTGTATCTAGAACATCTGTTAAATCACTTTTTCCATCTTTATGAGATTTTAATTTCATTTGTCTCAATTTTGAGGACAACTGACTTCCTTCATTATCTAATTTTGTTTTTAAAGCATTCCAATAATCACTAGCATCTTTACTATCAATTAAAACACTTATGACATCAACTACACTAAAATAATAATCTTGTTTTTCACTATCCCAAATACTTCTGATTTTCTTACCTTCAAATAGATTTGAAATTGTTTCTAATTTATTTTGATTCATCCATAACCTCCTATGTATCTTCTAAATCAACTATACCAAACAATCGTTTTATATACAATACTTTTTTATATAAATTCATAAGTTCTAGATATTATTCTTTTATCAGAACAATATTCTATTATGTATTTATTATCATGTTTACATATTATTATTCCTATTGTTTTATTTTGATTTATTGTTTTTATTGTTTTATCTATATAATTCATATATATTTCTATTTGTCCTATATGTTCTTTTTTTAATTCTGTTACTTTTAGTTCTATTACTACAAAACAATTATATATGTAATTAAATAGTAATAAATCTATATAGTTATAAGTACTGCCTAGTTTTATTTTATATTCATTTCTTACGAACGTAAAACCAGTACCTAATTCATCTAAAAAAGATGGTATATCTTCTAATATTAACTTTTGTAATATTTTTTCTGATATTATTTCATAATTATTAGTATTTTTAATTAATATAGGATTTTTAACTAAATCAGTTATAATAGAATTATTTTCATTAATTAATTTATCTTTTGTTTTATTAGGTAATCTTTCATATTCTTTTGATTTTATTTTTTGTTCTAGTTCTCTTTTAGATAAATTTAATTTTATACATTGATTAATATAATAATTAATTTCATTATAATTTTTTAGTGAAATTAAAATTAAACAATGTGTCCATGTCAATTGTGTCACCAGTGGTGACACTTTTTCATTACTAAATACATTATAGAATTGTTTCATTCTAAATAATGTTCTTTTATTATATTTTTTACCTAC
>CANRDR010000013.1 GCA_947629425.1 uncultured Bacilli bacterium
CAGAATCAATATTCAACATTAAACTGTGATGGCATAAATGAAGAAAAGGTAAATGATTTTGTTGGATTATTAACAGCCGATGATCTAGCATTTGCAGGAAGTGTATTGTTAAAAGACAATTCTGAAGTAAATTTTACCAATTATCTAAAGAATACAAATATGTATTGGTGGTTGCTAACTCCCATTTTACGAGATATAGAAACTGATCGTGCTTTTGCTGTAAAAAATAGTGGTAATTTGTGGACAGGAGTTATCTATGGTACATATCATGTTAGACCATCTATAGTATTAAAAAGTGACATAAAACTAATAAGTGGAAATGGCACAAAGACAAATGCATATAAAGTAGATGAAAATCCATTTGAAGAAAATACATTAGCATATGAAATAGTAAAGAATGCACAAAATGTAAAAAATGGAGAAACTACAACAAATACTACAAAATTATCACCAGTACCAGAAAGTATACCAGCACAACAAGTAAGTGGTGTAGATGAAAAAACATTAAGTATAACAGAGGATGATTATGGAAGTTCTTACTATTTTAGAGGAAATATAGAAGATAATTATTTAAATTTTAATAATATGTGTTGGAGAGTCGTTAGAATACAAGGTGATGGAAGTATTAAATTAATACTTTATGATAAAGAATATAAATGTAGTGATGCTGTCGGCGGTGATAATGCTTTTTCTTCAATAGAAACAGTATTTGGAAGTAAGTTAGTTGAAGAAAAACATATAATGGATTATATAAATTGCAAAGAAAATCAAGATTGTTTAAGAAGAAATTTACAAAATTGGTTTAATCAAAACTTTTGTACAAACAATCCTAGTGAAAATACAGTATCAAACACTAAGCCTGATTTAAAAAGTGAGTATATAGATAAATTAAAATATGAGACATGGAATTTAGGAGATTGGACAACAATTTATAGTACAAGTGGACGAAATCTTTACGAACCTTACGAAAGATTATATAATAATGATATATCTAAAAGGTATGTTAGTTTGAAAACATTTTCAAATGATACTATAAAAGTAAATGATTATATATCAACATTAACAGCAGATGAAGTAGCATTAGCAGGTTTAACTGCAGATGGGTTGGATAATGCAAATAATAATAATTATTTATCTTTAAATAGTAGAAGAAATTGGTGGTTAATATCTCCATCTACTAATAACATAACAAATGGAGATGACGTATTTTTTGTAGATTTTAGGTATTATTTAGTACCAGGTGGATGGGTTAATCTAAATAATGGCGGTAATAATAGACCCTCTATAGTATTAAATAAAAATATAAAATTAACAGGAGGAGATGGAACAAAATCAAATCCATATACTATAGAATAATTTAATAAAGAATTACAATTGTAGTTCTTTTTAATTTATAAACGTATATAAATTAATTGTCTATAATAATTTTAATTGACTATATTAAATAAAATTTATATAATTATTAATGTTCTAGAAAGAAGGTATTTATGATTAAAATCTTAAAAAATTTGACAAAAAAAGAAGTGAGTTTAATAATTGTAAGTATAATTCTTATAGTATTTCAAGTATTTTTAGATTTAAGATTACCTGATTATATGTCTAAAATAACTGAATTAGTACAAACAGAAGGAAGTAATATAAAAGACATACTAGTTAATGGATCTTATATGTTATTATGTGCTGGAGGTAGTTTAATATCTGCTATTATAGTAGGTTATTTAATATCGCTTATTTCAGCGACTTTTAGCAAAAATATAAGAAGTAAATTATTTAATAAAGTAGAAAGTTTTAATATGGAAGAAATTAAAAACTTTTCTACTAGTAGTTTAATAACAAGAACAACAAATGATATAACAAATATACAAATGTTTTTTGCAATGGGTTTACAAATGTTAATAAAAGCACCTATTACAGCAATATGGGCAGTATTTAAAATACTAAATAAAAGTTGGCAATGGAGTTTAGTAACGCTTGGTGCTGTATTAGTATTACTTACTATGATTAGTATACTTTTAATAGTAGTATTCCCTAAATTTAAAATAGTACAAAAATTAATAGATAATATAAATTTACTAGCAAGAGAAAATTTAACTGGATTAAGAGTAGTAAGAGCATTTAATGCAGAAAAATATCAAGAACATAAATTTGATAAGGCTAATAATAAATTAACTAAAACACAAATGTTTAATCAAAGGACAATGTCTATAATGAGTCCTACAATGTATTTAGTAATGAATTTATTAACTTTAACAATATATTTTGTAGGTGCTTACTTAATTAGTAATTCTATGTTAGCAGATAAAATATCTACATTTAGTGATATGGTAGTATTTTCTAGTTACGCAATGCAAGTAATAATGTCATTTTTAATGCTTGCAATGATATTTGTAATGTATCCTAGAGCAAGTATATCTGCTGTTAGAATAAATGAAGTATTAAATACTAAGCCTAAAATAAAAGATGGTAATACTTTTAATACAGAAAACTTAAAAACAATAGAATTTAAAAACGTATCATTTAAATATCCTGATAGTGAAGAATATGTATTAGAAGATATTTCATTTAAAGTTGAAAGTGGAGAAACTGTTGCATTTATAGGATCTACTGGTAGTGGTAAATCTACTTTAGTTAATTTAATATTAAGATTTTATGATGTAACTAGAGGAAATATTTTAGTAGATGGAGTAGATGTAAAAGATTATAAATTATCTTTATTACATGATAAAATAGGATACATTTCTCAAAAAGCAGTTATATTTAATGGAAGTGTTAAATACAATGTTTCTTATGGAGAAAAAAATAATATTGATATGAATAAAGTAAAAGATGCAATAAAAGTAGCTCAAGGTGAAGATTTTGTTTTAAAAATGGAAAATAAATATGATGAAATTCTAGCCCAAAATGGAAATAATATTTCTGGTGGACAAAAACAAAGAATTTCTATAGCACGAGCAATATATAAAAATCCAGAAATATATATATTTGATGATAGTTTTTCAGCATTAGATTATAAAACTGATTATAATTTAAGAAAAGAATTAAAAAAATATACTAAAGATGCAACTACATTAATAGTAGCACAAAGAATAGGTACTATATTAAATGCAGATAAAATAGTAGTTTTAGATAAAGGAAAATGTGTAGGTATTGGAACACATGAATACTTACTTAAAAATTGTGATATTTATAAAGAAATAGCATATTCACAATTGTCAAAGGAGGAGTTAGAAAATGCATAATAGACGTATGAATAATGAAACTCCTAAAAATTTAAGTGGTACTTTAATTAAATTAGTAAAATATTTAGGTGGTTTTAAAAAATATATAATAATATCATTTATATTAGCATCTTTAGGTGCAATACTTTCTATAATAGGGCCTAATAAATTATCTGATTTAGCAGATTTAATATCTGATGGTTTAATAATAAATCAAGAAAACTTAAAAGACATAACTTCAAAAATACAAACTAATTTTAATGAAGAAGAACTAATTAATACTTCTAATAAAATATTAGATATTAATTTTAATGAAGATTTAATTAAAGAAATAAATTATAATAATACTATATCTAATGAAGAAAAGAAAGAATTTAATAAATTTATAACAGAAATAAATAATATAGATAAAAAAGATATAATAAGTAATTTAAATAATTTAAGTGATAATATTAAATATATAATATTTAAAGATAGTATATATAATAATGTATCAATTAGTAGCAATGACAAAATTAAATTTATTAATGTATTAAGTAATATAAATAATATAGAAAATATAAAAAATATACCTAGTTCTATAAAAAGTGTATTGTTAACTGATATAAAATATAAAGATGTAGTAATAAAAAGTTCTGATCAAATAGATTTTATAAGTATAATGTCTAATGTAGATAAAGATAATGTAAATAAAATTTATTCTAAATTAGATAAATTGCCAAAGAATATAAAGAAATTAATAGAACCTAAAATGAATTTTAAAAAGATTAAATCTATTTCTTTATTTATGTTAATATTATATTTAACAAGTGCATTATTTAATTTTATACAAGGTTTTATAATGTCTACTGTATCTAATAATTTTTCAAAATATTTAAGAAGTAAAATATCTATTAAAATTAATAAATTACCACTTTCTTATTTTGATAAAACTAAATTTGGAGATGTATTAAGTAGAGTAACTAATGATGTAGATACAATTGGTATGACAATGCATCAAAGTTTTTCAAGTCTTGTTGGTGCAATAACTTTATTTATAGGTACAATTATAATGATGTTTGTAACTAATTATATTATGGCAATAACTGCAATATTATCTAGTTTAATTGGATTTATATTTATGTTTATTGTATTAGGTAAATCTCAAAAATACTTTACTTTAAGACAAGTTGAATTAGGAAAATTAAATGGACATATTGAAGAAGTATATTCATCTTTAAATGTAGTAAAAGCATATAATGGAGAAAGTGATTCAAAGAAAAAATTTGATGAATTAAATGAATCTGTATATAATTCTAATAAAAAAAGTCAATTCTTATCAGGCTTAATGCCTCCTATGATGAATTTTATTGGTAACTTAAGTTATGTTGCAGTATGTGTTGTTGGAGCATTATTAGTTATGAATAATCATATTACATTTGGAGTAATTGTAGCATTTATGGTTTATATTAGATTATTTTCAGGACCATTATCTCAAATTGCACAAGGAATGAGTAGTCTTCAATCTACTGCTGCTGCTAGTGAAAGAGTATTTGAATTTTTAGAAGAAAAAGAATTAACAGAAAAAGATGTAAAAACTAAATTAGAATTAGATAAAGTAAAAGGTAATATAGAATTTAAGCATGTTAAATTTGGTTATAATGATGATAAAGTTATAATAAAAGATTTTAGCTGTAAAGTAAAAAGCGGTGAAAAAATTGCTATTGTAGGACCTACTGGTGCTGGTAAAACTACTTTAGTAAATCTTTTAATGAACTTTTATGATATTAATTCAGGAGATATATTAATAGATGGTGTTTCTATAAAAGATTTATCAAGAGAAAATATACATGAATTATTTGTAATGGTTTTACAAGATACATGGTTATTTAATGGTACTATAAGAGATAATATTAAATTTAATAAAGAAAGCGTTACTGATGATATGATTAAAGATGCTCTAAAAACTGTAGGAGTAGATCATTTTGTTAAAAGTTTACCAAATGGATTAGATTATAAAATAACAGATAATGAATCAATATCAGCAGGACAAAAACAATTATTAACTATTGCAAGAGGTATGATAGAAAATGGTCCATTCTTAATACTTGATGAAGCAACTAGTAGTGTAGATACAAGAACAGAAGAATTAGTTAGTAGTGCTATGGATAAATTAACTAAAGGAAAAACTTCATTTATAATAGCACATAGATTATCTACTATTAAAAATGCTGATTTAATATTAGTAATGAATGAAGGTAATATTATAGAACAAGGTAATCATAATGAATTAATGAAGAAAAAAGGAGTTTATTTTGAACTTTATAACTCTCAATTTAAAAAAAATGCATAAAAAATGTAGACAAAAATATGTCTATATTTTTTAGTTAACTATACATTTAATATGTAAACTAAAACCTAATTTAGTTTTAAAAAATAAACTAATCTTGTATAATTTAATAAGAGGTGGAATATGTTAATTTTAGCTAAAACATTATTAGGAATTATGTTGGGTTTTGTGCTTTCAATGATAACTGGCTTTATATTACTTCCTATATTAAGAAAAAAGAAATTAAATCAGAGTACTTCAAAAATGATTAATGAAAGACATACTAAAAAAGATGGAACTCCAACATTAGGAGGTTTAATATTTATAATACCAACAATTATCTCTCTTTTACTTTTATATTTAAAGGGTAGTATTGGTATAAACCATAATTTAGTAATTATAGTAGTTGTATTTTTAGCTTATGGATTAATAGGATTTATTGATGATTATTTAAAAATAAAGTATCGTAATAATAAAGGTTTATCAGCAAAGTTAAAATTTTTAATGGAATTAGCAATTGCAATTATATTTTATGTAATATATAAATATAATGGAGGACAAACTGATTTAACTATTAGTTTATTTGGATTTAAATTAGAATTAAAGTTTTTCTTTGGATTATTCATATTATTTATTTTAGTAGGTACAACCAATGCAGTTAATATAACTGATGGTTTAGATGGCTTATGTGGTGGACTTAGCGTAATGGCTCTATTATCTTATGGTGTTATTGCATGGGGTTCAGATTGGATACATGGATATCAAGAACTTGCAATATTTTCATTTATATTAGTAGGTGCACTTTTAGGATTTTTAGTATTTAATACGCATCCTGCTCGAATATTTATGGGTGATACAGGATCTCTTGCAATAGGTGGTGCATTAGGAACGATTGCAATTCTTACACGACATGAATTAAGTTTAGCAATAATTGGTGGAGTATTTGTAATAGAAACATTATCAAGTTTAATACAAATTATAGCATTGAAAAAATTTAAAAAAAGGGTATTTTTGTGCGCACCGCTTCATCATCATTTTGAACAGTTAGGTTGGAGTGAAACAGACATTGTAAAAATGTTCTGGTGTGTTGGATTTATGCTAGGAATGTTAGGAGTAATATATGGAGTTTGGTTATAGCCAAACTTTTTAAATTATATATTAAAAAAAATATGGTATAATAAAAAAGAAATAAGGAGTAAGGTATGAAAGATTTTAGAGCATTAATTATAGGAACAGATATAAATGCATATTATTTAGCAAGATGTTATCATGAATATACAGGTAAAAAAGCAGATATGTTAGGAAGATATGAAGTGGGTACAAAACCACATTCATATACAAAATATACAAATATATTAAATATGAAATATGTACCAGATTTATGGGATGAACAAGTATTTTTAAATGAACTTGATAAATATTATAATGAACATAAAAATGAAAAAATATTATTAGTAAGTTCTAATGAAACATATGGAGAATTTATTGCAAAAAATCAAAATAAATTAAAAAAGAAATTTTATTTTAATTATCCATCTGTAAAATTACAAAAAACATTAGTTTTTAAAGAATTATTTTATAAAACGTATGAAAATTCAGTATTAGATTTACCAAAAACTATTTATAGAGATTTAAAAAAAGAAGATGTATTAGATAAAATAGATATAAAATTTCCTGTAATAGTTAAACCATCGAACGTAATTAAATTTAAACATATGATATTTAAAGGTAAAGAAAAGGTTTATAGATTACAAACTTTAGAAGAATTAAACAGAGTAATTATGTTATTTAAAAATGGTGGATACGATGATACTTTAATAATTCAAGAATATATTCCTGGAGATGATTCTAAACTTTTTGATGCTGTAGTATATTGTGATAAATCTAAAAAAGTAAAATTAGTATCTTTTGCTCAAATAGGTTTACAAGAACATGCAAAAAATATGATTGGAAATGCTGCTATATTAATAAATGGATATTCTGAATATCCACAGGTTACAAAACAAATAGAAAAAATAAAAGAATTTATGGAATCAATTGGTTATCAAGGTTTTGCTGAATTTGATATGAAATATGATGAAAGAGATGGATTATTTAAAGTAATGGAAATAAATGCAAGACAAGGACGTTGTTCTTATTATATAACACCATGTGGATACAATTTAATAGAGATACTTGCAAAAGATTTAATATATAAAGAAGATTTAAAATTTAATATAATTGATAAAGAACAATTATTAACTTTTGTACCAAAATCTATATTAAAAAAATATGTAACTAATGAAAAATATAAAGAAAAAGCATTGTCTTTATGGCATGATAGAGTAAATCCATTAATATATAAAAAAGATACTAACTTTTTAAGAAAATTATTAATTTTAAAAATAAAACTTAACTACATTAAAGCATATAAAAATAATACTTGGGATTGGAAATAAAATACTTTATTTATACTTGAGGTTTTAATTTGGAACTTCAAGTTTTCATATTCTTTACTAAAATTATATCAAATGAATAAAAAATGCAATTTCTAAAATAACTTAATATTATTCTATAATCGTATTTACATGTTTAATTAAACTGTTCTTTACAATTTCATCTTCTAATTTGTTAATCGAAAAAGTTTTGCTACCTGCATAATTAAGAGACGCACCACAATGATAAATTTCTTTTTGATCTAATATAATGTATCTATCATGAAAATCATTATTATAAACTACTTTTAGATTTTTATATTGTTTTTGATATTTATCTATATCTATTTCTTTTAATAAACAGTTATTTTTACATATTATAGTTACATCAATTTTTAAATTTCTTATCATGTCTAAAACACTTTTATCTGCATAATTATCAATGATAATTATGTTGTTATGTGCGTATTTAAAAATATCAACTATTTTTGAGTAAGCATCATAGATTTGTCCATTAAAATAAATTTCATTATCTTTTTTCTTTTCTTCAAATTTATTAAAAGATTCTTGTAACAACTTTATATCTTCATCATGTTTTATCACTAAATTGTTAATGTATTTTTGCTGAAATAAATCATTAGAAATATATTTTTGCATCATTACAAAAGCATCCATAATAGCAATACTTACTTTTGTAGCAACATCAGATTTTAAAATAGTTGCTAGCATTGCAACACCTTGTTCAGTAAATACACGAGGATTTTTATATTTGCCACCACGAGTTTCGATATGATTATTTTTTTGGTCGCAATTTGCGACCAAAAAATATTCGCTTTCCTTATTCGTTAATTTAAAACAAAACCTTTCTGGAAATTTTTCTGAATTTCTTCTTACTGCTTCATTAATTCTTTTTGTTTCAACTTGATATAATTTTGCTAAATCACTATCAAGCATTATTTGCTTTCCTCTTACTTCATAAATCATATTTTCAATTTTTGATTCTTCCAATAATTCAATATCGTTCATTACCTTTCCCCCTTACTTTGATTACAATCAAAATATACCAAACATATGTTTTTGTGTCAATATTATTTTAGCGTTTTTAAAAATATATAAAATAATAAGTGATGAAGAAATACAATCTTTTTGTCTTATTGATAAAATATCTAAATATTTTTTGGTCGAAAATTTCGACCAAAAAAATTTCACTTTCTTTATTCACTAATTTAAAACTAAATCTTTCTAGAAATAATAAAAGGAAACGTTACACCCGTTGCCCTTTTAAAATTATAAAAAAATATAGGTTTGCCTATACTTTTTATTATAACTAACAAAAATAACTATTAGATTATTTTTCCAATAACCAATCCAAAAAAAGTCAATATATTTTCCTGTAGGAAAATATAAACCGATATATAGTTCTATATTTTTTTGATTACTAATTATTTCTAGAAATATTTAAAATAATACCAATACTTGCCATACTTACAAGTAAACTAGAACCACCATAACTTAAGAAAGGAAGCGTTACCCCTGTAACAGGAACAATACCAACTACAACACATAAATTTAATATAGTTTGAAATATAATAGAAAAAGATAAACCAAATGCTAAATATTTTCCAAATAAATCTTTAGTATTTAAACTTATTTTTATAGAACGATAAAATATAATAAAGAATAAAGTACTTACTAATAAAACACCTAAAAAACCTAATTCTTCTGATATTATAGAAAATATAAAATCTGTTTGTGGTTCTGGCAAGTAAAAATGTTTTTGAATAGAATTACCAAAACCTAACCCAAATAAACCTCCAGGACCTATTGCATATAAAGATTGTATTATTTGAAAACCACTACCTAAAGGATCACTCCAAGGATTTAAAAATGATACTATTCTTGCCATTCTATATGGTGCAATAATTATTAATGATACTATACCAAGTAAACCTAATATTCCTATTTTTAAAAAGAATGATAATTTAACTTTAGAAACAAAAATCATTGCAATTAAAGATATAGTAATAACCATTGCAGTACCAAAATCAGGTTCTAACATAATAAGTAAGAAAAATATACCTATAACTAATATAATTGGAAAAACACCTTTTTTAATATTAGTCATTAAAGAATAATTATTAGATAGATATTTTGAAACAAATATAACTAAACCTATTTTAGCAGCTTCACTAGGTTGTATACCAAAACCACCTAAACCAAACCAACTACGACTACCATTTCTAACAACACCAATACCAGGAATTAATACAAGTACTAATAGTAAAAAACAAATAAATATTATTACATTCGCTTTCTTTTTATAAAAATTATAATCTACTTTAGATAAAAAATACATTAAAATTATACCTAATATTAAAAATACTCCTTGATTTTTTAAATATTTAAAACCATCATTAAATTTATAATTAGCCCATATATGAGATGATGAATAAATCATTATTGCACCAAATATACTAAGTATAATAACTGTGATAAATAGTTTATAGTCAAATTTTTTCAAAAATATCACCTAAATAATTTTATGTTATAAAAAAAATTTTATAATTGTAATTAAAATAATATATGATAAAATCTTACTAGAAGGTGTAATATGAAACAATTTAATATGATAGATGAAAGTTTTAAATGTATTGTATGTGGAAAATACGTAAATAAATTAAATTATACAGCAAGAGACCATTGTCCTTATTGTTTATCTAGTATACATATAGATATAAATCCTGGTGATAGAAGTAGTGATTGTTTAGGAATATTAGTTCCTATAGATATAGAAAAATCTAAAAAAGATACATATAAAATAATATATAAATGTAATAAATGTGGAATGATAAAAAAGAATAAAACTGCTAATGATGATAATTTTGATAAAATATTAGAAATAATGAAAGATAAGTAAATAATTTACTTTATATTCATATAATTTAAAAACATTTGATAATTAATTTATAATATGCTATTATAATGTTTCAAAGCGAGGAGATTATATGAATTATAATATATTTGATTTAAATAATGATGCAATATCTAAAATATTAGAAGATGGTTATAGTATAAAAATATATTCTAATAATATTACTATTTTAAAAGATTTAAATAGTAATATTATAATTAAAAACTTTAATTTAAAAAGTAATAAACTATTAAATTTATTTTTATCAAATAACAATAATATTTATATAGAAAAAAATAATGGTATAAATATAAAATTATGTAATTATTATGGAGAAATATTATATGAATGTAGTTCTAATAATATAGATAATGCGTTAAATAATATTATTTCATGGATTAAAGATAATATATTTGTTTCAAAATATGCAATAAAAAAATTAAACTATATTAAAAATGATAGATTAAGATTATCAATATAAGAATTATTAATAAATAGTTCTTTTTGTTTACACTTATTTTATAAATTAAATTGTATAAAATATATCAATTTGATAAAATAAAAATAAGGAGAATATTTATGAAAAATAAGTTAACAAAAAAACAATTAGTTACAATGCTTTTGAAAGATAAAGAATTAGAAAGTAAAGATGAAGAAGAACTTTTAGATTTATTAATAGATCAACCTATATCAATTGATGTAGACAAATTTGAAGATAGTACAATGAAGTTTGGAGATAAAGTTGCTGATAAAGTATCTGAAGTTGCTGGTTCTTGGGCATTTATTATATGTTTTGTATCTTTTTTAATTATTTGGATTGTAGTAAATGGTGTATTACTTGCAACAAATGCAATTGATCCATATCCTTTTATATTATTAAATTTAGTATTATCATGTATTGCAGCAATACAAGCCCCTATAATAATGATGAGTCAAAATAGACAAGCAAAAAAAGATAGTTTAAGAAACCAAAATGATTATAGAATAGATTTAAAAAGTGAACTTATTTTAGAAGAATTACATGATAAAATGGATAATATTTTAAAAAATCAAAAAGAAATAATGAAGTATATAAATAGCAAGAAGGAATAATTATGTATACGTTTTCTTATTGGTTTTTAGTTTTTTTCATATTTAGTATATTAGGTTATTTTTCTGAAATAATATATTGTTATATAATGGATGGCAAAATAGTTAATAGAGGTTTTTTATATGGACCATATTGTCCTATATATGGAGTAGGAGCAGTATTTATATTATTTTTATTAAAAGATTATTTAAGAGATCCTATAGTATTATTCGTATTTAGTATGATTATATGTAGTGCAATAGAATATATTGCATCATATATTATGGAAAAATTATTTAATAATAAATGGTGGGATTATTCTAATAAAAAATATAATATTAATGGAAGAGTTTGTTTATTTAATTCAGTTTTATTTGGTTTAGGAGGATTAGTAAGTGTATATTTTTTATTTCCTTTAATAAATAGATTTTTAAAATTAATAAATAATACATTATTAGAATACTTAGCAGTAATATTTTTAATATTATTTATAATAGATTTAATAATAACTATATCTCAAATTAATAAATTTAATAAACAACTTGCAATTATTAATAAAATAAAGAATGATATGAAGATAAAAATACCTGCAATTGTTCAAAGTAAAATTAATAAATCTTTAAAGAAATATAAAACTTATCCTAAAAGAATTATAAAAGCATTTCCAAATATTAAATTAAAACAAGATAGTAATATTAAATTATTAATAAATGCTATTAAAGAAAATAGAAAGAAAAAATAGTTTTTTTAAATATTGTAAAAAGCAAATATTTATTATATACTTTTATATAGTAAAGTAGGGATTATATGAAAAAGAAAAATGGCTTTATTGCAACTAGTTTAATATATTCATTTTTTCTTGTTTTTATAACACTATTTTTAGGTATTATAGCAAGCTATTTACAAGATAAAGTACTTTTAAATTCAATAGAAAAATCTACAAAAAAAGATTTAAATACTTCTATAAGTATTAAAGATTTAGAAGTTGGTGATGTTTTTACTTTATCTGATAGTAGTTTAAATGATTTTTTTAATATAAAATCATGGATTGTTGCATCTATAAATGGTTATAATTTAACTTTATATAGCTATGACTTAATATATGAAGATGGATCTTCTTTAAAGTCATTAAAATATGATGATACTATAGGAAATTATGTAACAGATAAAGACATAATAAATTGTAATTCAAATTGTTCAATATTAAAATATGGTGATTTAAATAGTGATATAGATCCTGCTTATACTAATGCAACATTTTATAATAAAATTATTTATAATTTTAATAGAATACGTGATGGTTATAATTTAAATGGACATTATGTTAATTATGGAGTAAATTGTGATGCATCTGGAAAATGTGGGACATGCCCTATTAACGGTGAATATAACACTAATGATTTAATTAATAGTTCATCTCTTATTAATTGTATTGCAGATGGAGATGAATATAAAAATTATAAAAGAATAAGATATGTTTGGAATTCTAATAATAAAAAAATAAAAAATGAAAAAGGAGAATATACAATAGAAAATATATGAAAAAAGGGTTTGTTTTAATGGAAAGTATTGTTGTTATACTGATTGTAACAATTTCTTTGTTAACAATATTTTCATCATATAATAAAATACTATCAAAATTAAGAGAAGAAAATAAGTATGATACAACAGAATATTTATATATGACAAACCAAGTAAAAAAAATTATACAAAAATATAATTTAAGTCCATCTATTTTTAATATGAAACAACCATCTAGTTCTACTAATATTTTAAAAGAATATAAAGAAAATGATACTTATGAATCTTTACTAGATACTTATAATGTAAAAAAAGTATATATATTAAGTAATATAAATAATTTAGCAAAAGACAATTTAAAAAAGTTTGATGGATATATAATAGATTATATAAAAAAACTAGATACTTCTGATGAAGAAATATTATTAATTGTAGAATATCAAAAACCTTTATTAGTAAGTGATACTGCATATTCTTGTAATAATCCAGATAATAATTATTTATGTGATAGTAAAAATAATAAATTATATGAAACTTATATTGCAAGTTTGAGGTGGGATTAATGAAAAATAATAAAGGAATGACATTAGTAGAAATTATTGTAAGTATAGCACTTATTTCTATTACTATAATTTTTCTTATGGTATTATTCATTAATGTTAAAGATATAAATGATGATGCAAAAATTAATAATACTTATTTAATAACTAAATCATTACAAGTTAAAACAATAGAAGAAGATTTAGAAAATAGTAGTACTCTAAATATATCTAATTGTAATATATTTGAAAAATTTAAAAATATTGAATCATCAAAACCTAATTTATGTATTAAATTTCAATTTAATAATAATGTATCTAATATAGGTTATTTAGGTTTTTATTATTCAACTACAACTTCCTCTTATGTTACATCTTATATTCATACATATACTGACGATGCTGATTCTAAAAATAATATTGATGTAAGAGAAACAAGAACTTTAAAAGATTTTGAAAACTATTCTTTACAAGATAATAAAATTAAATGTTTTTATAAATATACTCAAGATAGTATTAATAATGGAGCATTTTATTTAAGAATTCCAATTATAGGTCCTGATTATAAAGATTATACATTTAATTTATCATATTATGGAAATGTATCTATTAATAATCTAAATAGTATATGTTCACAAACATAAATATATTAATAAAGATATAAATATTGTAAGTATTCTAGATTTAATAAATTCTAAATAATTCATATTAGGTAAAATAGATTTTATTTGCATATGTATAGATAATCCACCAAAAGATAAATAAATTAAAGATAAATAAGTTTTTATATTATTGCTAATATTAATTGTTTTTAAATTAGTTAAAGCAGTAGTTATTTCTAAAAAACCATTAAATATATTTTTAATAACTAAATTATTTATTGGTAATAAATTAATTATAATATTAAAAAATATTAAAGTACCTAATATCATAAATAAAGTATCCATAGTACTTTTAATAATATTTGAAATATCTATATTTTTAACTTTATAATTATTATTTATTAATATATTTTCTTTATTTCTATTAATTAATCCTACTATAATATTAGATAAAATAATAGTTAATAATATTTTATTAGAAATACTTTTACCTAAAAAAGATAAAAGACTAAGTATTAATAATGGATTAAAATTATTAGTAAATAAAAGTAATTTGTCTTTTTCTTTATTAGATATTAAATTATTATCAAGTAAATCTTTAATATATTTACTATTGCTAGGACTACCTGTAAATAAACTTAAAATAAATACAAAGAAACCATAAATAGAAGTATTAAATAAATATTTAAATGGCTTACCAAAAATATTACAAATATTATAAATAAGGTTGCTACTTACAATAAATGAAGTTATAATAAACATTGGAAGTAAATTAGGTACAATGTTTTTAAACCAAATTAATGTTGTATTATATATAGTGTAATACATTATTTCTTTTTTAATAAATATTAATATAAAGAAAAATATTATTGTTAGTTTAATTAATTTATTTTTCATAATATAATATATTTTAAAAATTCATAATAAATTCATTAAAATTTTGATATAATAGGATAGTGATAAATATGTTAGAAAAAATAAAAAAGTTTTTTAAAAATAATTATAAACCTATACTTATATTATTATTTATATATGTATTATTTAATTTTAAATTGAGTATAAGTATATATACACCAGGCGGTTTAATTAATATGAATAATAGAATAGAAACAAAAGATGATATATATAAGTCTAATGGTTCTATTAATATGACTTATGTTAGTTTAGTAAAAGGAACTATACCTACTTATTTAATGGCTAAAATATTACCTACATGGGATATAGTAAAAAATGAAGATATCAGCTATGATGGAGATTTAGATGAAACAATAAAAATAGATAGATATTATTTAGAAGAAAGTATTAGTAATGCATATATGGTTGCATATAATAAAGCGGGTATTGATTATGAAATAACTAATAGCAATAATTATATTACTTATATATATGAAGGTGCTGATACTGATTTAAAATTGTTTGACAATATTTTAAAATATGATAATATAGATTATACATCATTTGAAGAAATGCAAAATTATATAAGTACTAAAAAAGTAGGAGACAAAATAAATTTTTTAGTTTTACGTAATAAAAAAGAAATAGAATGTAGTGCTACTTTAATAGATATAGAAGGATATGCTAAAATAGGTATTAGTAGTGCTGTTGTGAATGAATATAAAAGTACACCTAATATAACTGTTAAAAGTAAAAGTGGTGAATCTGGTTCATCTGGCGGCTTTATGACTGCACTTGCAATATATAATGCAATAACAAAAAGTGATATTACACATGGATTGACTATTGCAGGAACAGGTACTATTGATAGTGATGGAAATATTGGTGAAATCGGTGGAGTCAAATATAAATTATCTGGTGCTGTTAAAAATAAAGCAGATATGTTTTTAGTAGGAGAGGCTAACTATAAGGAAGCATACGAATATAAAAAAGAACAAGGATTTGATATTGAACTTGTGTCTTTTAAAACATTTGATGAGGCAATAGATTATTTAAATAATATGGAGGGTTAAAATGGTTAGATACTTTGTAAATTATGAAGATTATTTAGAAAGTAAAGAAGAATTAGATGAAAATAAAATTTTTATAAAAAGAAAAAATAAAAATAATGAATATTATTTTATATCTATACTAGATTATCCAGAATATAAAGATAATATATTAAATAATATTAAAACTATAAATTATAAAGAAAAGGGTATATTATTTGTAGAACTAGATACTTCTTTATTAGATAAATTTGATTCATTAATAATAAAAAAATATGAAGAAACTAAAAATAATAAATATAAAAAAATATGTGATAATAAAATAACACATTTAATAAAATATAATTGTTTTTCAAATATAAAGACAAAAGATTTTAGAAACGGACATGTAGTTGCATTAATGCCTTGTTTAGATTCTAAAGAAGAATTATTTATAAGTGGAGATAGAGAAAATTTATGTATAAATATGCATATTAAAGAAAGAAGAAATATGTTACATAATTTAGGTATAGGTTGTGATTTATATTTTCATACTGAAGATGAAGATGTAATAGATAAATTTAAAGATCAAATAGTTAGTTTAAAAGAAACCGATAAACAAACATATAAGTTAGAAAATATAAAATTATTTGTAATAGATAGTATACCTAGAAATAGAATATATGATTTTACTAATGGTAATTATAATTGTTTAACTAATATAATGTATGGAGCTATTCCAGTTAGAATAAAAGAATTATATGATGGTTATGATTTGGATATAGATAAAATTTTACCAGAAGAAAAAAAAGGATATATTATTACAATAGATGAAATAAATACATTAATATATTCTAAAGATATAGAACCATTAATTAAATATATTAATATTTATGAATTAAAAGATAATAAATATTATAAAACATCTTTAAGTGAATATTTAAAAAATATAAATATATTAAAATATACTAGAAGAGAATTTTAGTATATATTTTTATATAAATAAGGAGTCATATATGGAAGATAAAATATTAGATATCTTTTATAATAAATTTATTGAAGAAATAAAATCAGGTAAAATTGATTGTTATTTTACATTAAATATTGTATTTAATGTAATAATAGATAATAAATTAATAAGTAAAGCAAATGAATTATCGTATGATGGAATACTAGTACCAACTTTAAAAATTACAAATAAAAAAGTTTTTGATAAATTATTAGTAGAATATGTTTCTATTGCAAAAACTTTTTATAATAAAGATTTTAACTTTTTAGATGATTTAGAAGATGAAACATTAAAGGAAGAATATTTAATAAAATATATAATAGGTACGTTATTTGCTAATGCTTCTTTTAGTGATTTTGATAATCCTATTAATTTTTTAAATACTAGAATAAATTTCTTTAAAAATAAAATATTAGAAAATGAAATTGATTTTTACATAAATAGTATTAATGCTAGATTATATGTTAATGAAGTTATAAGTCCTATCACATGTGAAACTCCATATAGATTAGAAAGTTACCTTATATTTGATGATGGATATAAATTAAAATTACCAAATTTATATGTTGGTAATGATGGTACAAATTATTTATTATATGCTATACAAAAAATTAAAAATAACAATGAATTAGAAGAAAGTATTTATTTAAAACAAATTAGAAATGGTTTAGTTGCAAAAATAAAAGGTGCTCCTGAACATTATTTTATAGCAGTAATGTTAATGATTTCTTTATGTAGTGATAAAGATATAGTAATAGTACCATTTTTAATTGAAAGATGGAATGCAAAAAGAATTGCAATGTATAAAAAATCTTTATCAAATGAAAATTTATTAGATATGGAATTAAATCAAGAAAAGATACAAAATAATTTAACAGATATACTTATACGTTATTTTACTAAATTAGAAAGTGTTAGTGAAGGAATAGAATTTTCATCTATAAATGAAGTAGATAGCAATTTATATATTAAAATAAAAGAAAATTTTAATAGCAAATCTGTTGCATTTAATGAAATTTTTAATGCAGTTAAAGAAAATAAATATAAAAAAAGTAACTTAAATAAGTAAAAATTTGTTACTACTCAGCCATAAATAACAGATATAATTATTTTTCTGTTATTTTTTTCACGTAAAAGTTAAGCAAATAATG
>CANRDR010000014.1 GCA_947629425.1 uncultured Bacilli bacterium
GTTAATAGAAATTTAGATAAAACTAAATTAATAAGAAATGAAACATATGCATTAGATAATTTTTCACATCAACTAACTACAGTAGATTCATATAATGATGCTCAAAAAGTAATACAAATAAATTTAAACTTAAAATCTATAATAAAAAAACCTAAATTAGTATATCATTTAAAAGACCAATATGGTATGAAGTTAAATGACTTAATAGAAATCCAACATATAAATATGGAAAAAATAGATGATATGTGTTATGATGAAGACGTAAAGAAATTAGTAAAAATGTTATTAAGTAAAGACTTTAAAATTTTAAAAGAAAATACATTATATTTAGGAAAGTTAGGTGAATATATAATGGAAGAAACAATTAGATTATCACAAGAAGAACATATAATGGGCTTATATGATAAAGAAAAAGATGATGAAATGATTGCAAGATCAAGAGAAGCATTTGCAAAAGAAGAAGGCATCGAACAAGGTCTTGCACAAGGTATCTCATCAATTGCAGCAAATATGTTACAAAAGAAATTTTCTATTGATGTTATAAGTGAAGTAACAGGGCTTTCTAAAACTAAGATTAAAAAATTAAATATTAATTAATACTCTAAAATTAAAAAATTAGAGTATTTTTTAAACTTTAATAAAATAATATCATATAAAAAATTTAGGATTATTTAAATTATTATAAGTATTAATATTGTTATTAACATTATTATCTATTTTAGGTATAGAAATAGTATTATTTTTTTTAATTTCTTTATTTGCTTTCATAATTTTTAAAATATTTTTTATATTATCTTTATTATTTTTAAAATTTTTATAAGTAGAATGTATTGTTTTAAAAAGTGGAACAGATTCTTTATAAATAGGTAATGCTTTATTAGCAAAAGATAAAGTACTATTAATACCATTTAATACTCTAAATAAACCACTAGGAGCTTCATTCATATTTATCACCTACTTGATTATATGTAAATATTAAAAATAATTTACTTAATAAAAAATATTTATTAAAACAAAACATTATATCATAAAAGTTATGAAAAAATATGAATATTTTGTAGATATTTTCTTTTTTTTATTTATAAACTGTGTTAAACTTATACTATAAGGTGGTTAGTATTATGGGGAAATGTGATTTTCTAAATAAATCTATTATTGCACATAGAGGTATTTATAATAATATAACTATATATGAAAATACAATAGATTCTATTTTGTATGCTGCACATAATAATTTAACTGTTGAAATAGATATAAGATTAACTAAAGATAATGAAATAATAGTTTTTCATGATGAAGATATGACAAGACTTATTAAATTAAAAGATAAAATAAATACAATTAATTATGAAGATTTAAATTATATATCACATTACCATATTCCAACGCTAAAAGAAGTATTAGATAAAGTTAATAATAAAGTTCCTATTATAATAGATATAAAAGAAGATAATAAAATATTAAGAAATAAACTATCTAATTTATTAAAAAAATATAACAATATATTATTACAAAGTTATAATTATGAATTAATTAAATATTATAAAAAACAAAAATATATTGTAGGTTTACTAATAAATGATAAAAAAAATAAGAATTATTTAGATAAAAAAATAGATGTAGATTTTTTATCTATAAAATATGATAGTGTAGATAAATATACTATATATGAATTAAAAAAGGATTATTATTTAATAGGTTGGACATTAAATGATAAAGAAGAAGTAAAAGAATATATAAAAATATTTAATAATTTAATTATAGACAATATAGAAGAAGTATTTAGTTAGGAGATAAATATGATAAAAACATTTACAGGACCTATGTTTAGTGGTAAAACTGCCAACTTATTAACAACATATTTTAATATGTGGAATAAAAAAAATATATTATGTTTTAAACCTAAAATAAATACAAGAGATAAAGGTATTAAATCAAAAAAATTTACTGAATCAGTTGATGCAATAGAAATAAATAATTTAAAAGATATATTAAAATATTTAAAAAAGAATACAAGAACTATATTTATAGATGAGGCTAATTTTTTAAAAGGTGATGTAAAAATATTAAGTGATTTAAGTATTAATAATAATATAGATATATATATATGTGGTTTAAATATGACAAGTGAACAAAAACCATTTGGAATAATGCCTAATATACTTGCAATAAGTGATTATATAGAAATTAGCAAGAGTTACTGTACTATTTGTAATAGAGAAGCATCTTTTACTTATTATGAAGGTAATAAAAATAGTGAAATAATGGTTGGAGATAATGGATATATTTCTTTATGTGAAAATTGTTTAAGAAAAATGAGGGAAAAAAATGAAAAATAAAAAAGGTTTTACAATTGTAGAAATTATAGTTAGTTTAACACTTTTAGTATTGATAGGTGTAACAGCAATATTATTTACAACTAATAATAAAAAAGATGAGAAATTTGAAGAATATCAAAATGCATTACAATTAGGTGTTGCTACATATTTAGATAAATATGAGGATAATTTTTCAGATTTAAAAACTGAAGACACTTTTAGATTTATACCTTTAGATACATTAATTGCAGAAGGTATTATAGATTCTGATGAAACTAATCCATATACAAAAAAGAAAAATGGAGATAATGATAAAACATGTGCGGATCTTGTTGATAAAGATTGTTCAATGGTTAAAGCAAAATATAGTGAAGATGAAACTTTATTAGATGTGGAATATCCTGTTGATAAAAAAGATATTACAATTACTGAAAAAGGATATTATTTATGTCATGAAGCTGATAAAACGTTAACATTACATGATTCTAATACAGTATTTCAAAAATTTAAAGAATCAGGTTCTACTAATGTAAATGAAAACTTTATAAAAGATTATATTTCTAATAATATGTTAGAAGAAGAAAAAAATAAAAACATTATTAAAATATGTGATGTAAATAGTGGGGCTCAAATAAGAAATATAAATTATTTATATTCTAATTATAGTATTACTTTAAAATCTTCTTCATCAAAAGATATAGGTACTTTAACAATAAAATATACAATTGATGAAAATACTTTAACTGAATTAGAAGAATTAAAAGGAATAGATTTTCCAGATGATTTTAAAAATATAGATGTTAAATATACTATAAATGATTTATCTTGTCCAATTCTTATAAAGAAAATTGGAAGTAGTTATGATAATATACAAGATGATGATGTTTTTATTAATGGTAGTGTTGATAATTTATATTATTTTGATAATTATGATGGAATATCAAACATTAATTTTAATGATTTTACTTTAAATAAATTTAATAAAGGTGCTAAATTACAAACTAAAACTAATAATGCAATAGATAAAAGAGGTAATAAATGTGATGTATCATTAAAGGTACAATGTGGTATTACGGGAGAAGATTTTAATGATAGTGGAAACTGTATATGTGATACTGGAAAATGTTATAAAGATTCAGAATGTAGAAATATAGCATTAAATGAAACAACTATTTTGGAAGATAATAAAAATATTTGTGTATGTAAAGAAAATTCTTCTTATAATAGTACTGGTGCTTGTATTTGTAATAGCGGATATGAACAAGTAGGAGAAGAATGTTTACCAGAGTGTAAAGCAGGAGAATCAAGAGTAGGAAAAGAATGTGTTTGTACAGATGGAAATTATTGTTCATATAATGGAACATGTAGAACAAAAGGAAATTTAGAAACTAAAAAAGAAGATAATACATGTGCGTGTGTATCAAATGCAGAATATAAAGATGGAGTTTGTTCATGTAAGACAGATTATGAATCATTTAAAGGAAGTTGTTTGAAGAAATGTCCAGCAAATTCAACAAGAAATAATGATGGATTGTGTGTATGTAATCTTGGATTTGATAGTGTAAATGGAAAATGCTTAGCATCATGTAAAGAAGGAGAAACAAGAGTAGGAGAAGAATGTGTTTGTACAGATGGAAATTACTGTTCATATAATGGCACATGTAGAAAGAAAGTAAATTTAGAAACTAAAAAGGCAGATAATACATGTGCGTGTGTATCGAATGCAACATATAAAGACGGAGTTTGTACATGCAATAGTGGATTTGATAGTGTAAATGGAAAATGCTTAGCATCTTGTAAAACAGGAGAAACAAGAGTAGGAGAAGAATGTGTTTGTACAGACGGAAATTATTGTTCATATAATGGTACATGTAGAAAAAAAGGAGATTTAGAAATTAAAAAGACAGATAATACATGTGCGTGTGTATCAAATGCAACATATAAAGACGGAGTTTGTACATGCAATAGTGGATTTGATAGTGTAAATGGCAAATGTTTAGCATCTTGCAAAACAGGAGAAACAAGAGTTGGAGAAGAATGTGTTTGTACAGATGGAAATTATTGTTCATATAATGGCACATGTAGAAAAAAAGGAAATTTAGAAATTAAAAAAACAGATAATACATGTGCATGTGTATCAAATGCAGAATATAAAGATGGAGTTTGTTCATGTAAGACAGACTATGAATCATTTAAAGGAAGCTGTTTGAAGAAATGTACAGCAAATTCTAAAAGAAATAGTGATGGATTGTGTGTATGTAATCCTGGATTTGATAGTGTAAATGGCAAATGTTTAGAATCATGTAAAACAGGAGAAACAAGAGTAGGAGAAGAATGTAAATGTACAGATTCAAAATATTGTGTTTATAACAATGTATGTAGGTTAATAGGTAACTTAGAAAAGAAAAATTCATCAACATATGCATGCGAATGTACAGGACTATACAAACGAAATGGAAATGGTTTATGTGAATGTAGTGATTCAAACACATGTATAGATAGTTCAAATGCATGTAGAGCAATAGGTACTTTAGAAAAAAAAGAAAATAATAAGTGTGTATGTACAGAAAATGCAACATATACAAATGGTGCTTGTACTTGTAACGAAGGTTATGTAAAAGTTGGAAATGAATGTTTGGGAGAATGTCCAGCAAATTCAACAAGAAGTGGCAAAGAATGTGTATGTAATAGTGGATTTGATAGTGTAAATGGCAAATGTTTACCAAAATGCAAAACTGGAGAAACAAGAGTAGGAGAAGAATGCAAGTGTACAAATTCAAAATATTGTAAATATAATAATTCTTGTAGATTAATTGCAACAGCAGAAGAAAAAAATTCAGTGTCATATGCATGTGAATGTGAAGAAGGATATGAAAGAGTAGGAGACGAATGTTTAGAAAAATGTAAGGCAGGAGAAACAAGAGTAGGTAAAGAATGTAAATGTACAGATTCAAAATATTGTAAATATAATAATGTATGTAGATTAATTGCAACAGCAGAAGAAAAAAACTCATCAACGTATGCATGCGAATGTACAGGATTATATAAAAGAAATTCAAATGGCTTATGTGAATGTAGTGCATCAAATACATGTATAGATAATAGTACAAAAGCATGTAGATTAATAGGTGATTATGAAAAGAAAAACTCATCAACATATGCATGTGAATGTGCAGATGGATATGAAAAAGTAGGAAACGAATGTTTAAAAAAATGTCCAGCACATTCTACAAGATATGGAAAAAATGTATGTATATGTAATAGTGGATATGATCAAGTAGAAGACGAATGCTTACCAGAATGTAAAGAAGGAGAAACAAGAGTAGGTAAAGTATGTAAATGTACAGATTCGAAATATTGTACTTATAATAATGTATGTAGATTAATTGCAACAGCAGAAGAAAAAAATTCAGTTTCATATGCGTGTGAATGTACAGGATTATATAAAAGAAATTCAAATGGCTTATGTGAATGTAGTGCATCAAATACATGTATAGATAGTAATACAAAAGCATGTAGACTAATAGGAAATTTAGAAAAAAAATCATATAATTACACATGTGCTTGTGATACAAATGCGCATTATAGTAATGGAAAATGTGTATGTAATACAAATTATGTAGAAAGTAATGGAAAATGTGTATGTAAAGATGGATATGAACAAGTAGGAAATGAATGTTTGAAGAAATGTAATACAGGAGAAACAAGAGTAGGTAAAGAATGTAAATGTACAAACGATAAATATTGTACTTATAATAATGTATGTAGACTAATTGCAACAGCAGAATATAAAGATTCGGTGTCATATGCATGTGAATGTACAGGATTATATAAAAGAAATTCAAAAGGATTATGCGAATGTAGTGAATCAAATACATGTATAGATGATAGTACAAAAGCATGTAGATATTTTACAAGTTCATTAGAAGGAAAAGATGAAAAAACTAATAAATGTCAATGTCCAGCAAATGCAAAATATAATAATTATGGAGCATGTGAATGTGTAGATAATTATGAACAAGTAGGAAGTGAATGTTTGAAGAAATGTCCAGCAAATTCTAAAAGAAATGGCAAAGAATGTGTATGTAATACTGGATATGAAAAAGTCGGAGACGAATGCTTACTAAAATGTAATTCAGGAGAAACAAGGGTAGGTAAAGAATGTAAATGTACAGATTCAAAATATTGTACTTATAATAATGTATGTAGATTAATCGCAACAGCAGAATACAAAGATTCGGTATCATATACATGTCAATGTACAGGATTATATAAAAGAAATTCAAAAGGCTTATGTGAATGTAGTGAATCAAATACATGTATAGATAATAGTACAAAAGCATGTAGATATCTAAAAACATTAGAAAAAAAAGAACAAAACACTAATAAATGTGTATGTGCAGATAATGCACATTACGAAAATGGTTCTTGTGTATGTAATACTGGATATACACAAAATAATGGTATATGTGAAAAAAGTACATCTTCTGATTGTGGAGCAGGTAAATGTACATATAATAGCAAATGCTTAACTATGAAGGATTTTGTTGGTAAATCAAATGGAGCATGTAGTTGTAATTATAGTGATATGGTACTTAAATCAGATGGAACAAACGTTGAATGTGTATGTAAAGATGGATATAAATTTGATTATTATCAAGAAAAATGTGTAAAAGATACTTCTGATTGTGGAACAGGTAAATGTACATATAATGGTAAATGCTTAACTATGAAGAATTTTGTTGGTAAAACAAATGGAGCATGTAGTTGTAATTATAGTGATATGGTACTTAAATCAGATGGAACAAACGTTGAATGTGCATGTAAAGATGGATATACATTTGATTACTATCAAGAAAAGTGTGTACAAAAATGTGGTAGTGGAGAAGTAGTTGACAGTAATGGTGATTGTATTAAAGCATATTGTTCTGGTGATTATGGTACAGTTGAGTCTGACTTTAAAGAAACAATGGCTGAAGATAGTATAGATATGCCAACATCTTATAATGTTTTGGCATATATTAGAAAAAAGGCAAATCAATGTAATAATGAGACGAGTCATCCTGAAGGAAGTACTGAAAATAATCCTGATAATGCATATTTTAAATGTAATGATATAAGTGAATATCCAAATTGTACTGGAAATAGTTTAAGAGAATGTGCTTGGGAACTATACAGAAGAAATTTTTCAACTCAATATGATGTATCATATTCAAGATATGACAATTTATTTAATTATCTATATACAATTAATAGATATTTAACATATCAAACTTATTCATATAGTACACTCGTCGATCAAGAATATCCTTATATTAATGGAGATATAAATCTTAAACATACTTTTCCATCTTCAACTGATTGGAATTGGAAAGAAGGAAATTATAATACAACTGTTACATATTTAAAAGAAGCAAAAAAACAAGTTGATAATTATATTAGAGATTATACTTTTGCATTATCACAAAGGAGTATTTTCCAAAATGATTATGCAAAAACAAAAGAAAAATGTTATGAAGAAGCATTAGGATGTTTTCCTGGTACGGGCTTACAAGGAAGCGATGAAGGAATATTTACTACTTTTACTTGTGAAGATACATCTGGTAAATTCGAAAATACATCTGAACAATTACATGAAGAACAAATAGATTTAATGACAGTTTTAGCTGCATTTGATTCATATTTTACAACTGAAGGTATGGGCTGTAATAAAATTGTGCCAAACGATGTCAAAGGAAATTTAGCTACAATGTTAGAAAAATATGGCTATAATTTAGATTTAAATGCATCTTCTGCAGGAAGTCACACTCAATGTATTTCAGAAACTAAAAAATGTACTTTACAGTATATTCCATGTTTATGGGGTTATAGCTCCTAACATAATTTTAGAAATGGTTAATGGTGAAAATTATGAAGAATAAAAATTTAATATTTAATATAATTTTAATATCTATTATTATTGTAGTTTTATTGATAATTATGGTTTTTATAATAAATAAAAAAAGTGGTGTTAATGATGATAAATTAGAAAGAGAATATTATGAAAAAATGGAACAAAAAATGAAAGAAGATTATAAATATTTATATGATAATATAGATTTTAAAGAAAACAAAGACTATACTTTAACTATTTTTCTAAATGATTTAAAAGCTGCAGGTGCGGATATGCTTTCTTATAGAAATTATAAAACAAAAAAGCAATGTGATTTATATAGTTCTTATGCAGAAATAACTTTTGATAAAAAAGGAAAAGAAAAAATAAAAGTATATTATGATTGTGACGGTAAATCAAATTATGAATTAAAGTAGGTAATAAAAATGAGTAAAATAATAGTTATAGAAGGAACAGATTGTAGTGGAAAAGAAACACAATCTAAATTAATACAAGAAAAATTGACTAAATTAGGATATAAAGTAGTTGTGTTTTCTTTTCCTATGTATGATACCCCTACAGGCAAAATAGTAGGAGGATCATTTTTAGGAAAACCTGAAATAAGCAAATCATATTTTAATAATCCATCTAATGTAGATGGTAAAGTAGCATCACTTTATTATGCAGCAGATAGATTATATAATATAAAAAAAATAGAAGAATATATTAAAAAAAATTATATAATATTTTTCGATAGATATACAACTTCTAATATGGCACATCAAGGTAGCAAAATAAAAAATAAACAAGAAAGATTAAATATGTATAAATGGATTGAAGAATTAGAATATAATTTATTAGGTTTACCTAAACCTGATATAACAATATTTTTACATATGCCATATAAAGAAGCATGTATATTAAAACAAAATAGAACATATTTAGATGAAGTAGAAAAGAATAAAGAATATTTAATTAATTCAGAAAAAACTTATATAGAATTAAGTAAATTATATAATTTTAATACTATAGAATGTGTTAAGGATAATAAAATAAAAACTATAGAAGAAATTAATGAAGAACTATTAAGTATTGTATTAAAAGAAATTAAGTAGAAATTAACTACTTTTTTTGATACAATAAATTAGTTTATTTTGTGTAATTTCATTATAAATGTGTTAATAATATGTTAAAATATTTTTTAGTGGTGATATAATGAATAAACAATATTTAATTTATGCAAATGAATCACTTAGAAAAGGTAAATATTTTAGTAATTTTTATGGTGGTGCCTTAATTGATTATACTGAATTAAAGAAAATAAATGAAAAAACTAAATACTAAAAAAGAAGAATTAGGTTTATTTCAAGAAGTTAAATGGACAAAAGTGACTGAACAGTATTTAGATAAATATTTAGACTTAATAAATTATTTTTTTGGATTTGTTAAATCAAATAAAATTAAAATAAGAATAATGTTTAGACAAAATGCTCAAGTTCCACAAAATTTAACAAGAAATCAAGAAGAAAAAGAATATTTTCTATTATATTATCAATTTATAAAACATGCATTTGGAATTGATTACTGTAATCCAAAAAAAGAACAGGTTATATTAAAATTATATTTTGATAAATTACCAGATACTAAAAAGAAAAATAAAGAGTTTAAGGGATATATTTATGCACTTAATGATCACTTTTGTATTAATAATATTCATATTTATAATGAAGATATAGCAGAAGTGGATTCTAAAAATCATGTTATATTACAATGTATGGATATTGTATTAGGAGCGATGAATTTCAAATTAAATGATATGGATAAAGAAAAATTACCTAGCAGTAGAGTGAGAGGTAAAAGAACTATTGCAAAAGAAAAATTATACAAAAACATATTAAAAAATATAAAAATTATTCATCCAAATTTTAATATTGGAGTTTCAACTAGTAGTCGAGGTAACTGTACAAATTGTTGGAAAGATTCATATAGACATTGGTGTTTTAAATCTAAAAATAGTTTATTTAATTCAGCATTAACTAAAAATGCAAAATAAAACTCCATTCTTCCTACATTATCTTTCACGTACTAAACGTGAAGCTTCGGATTGAACAGAGTTCTTTACATGACAATAGTACCATTATTATTAGTAATTGTCAATAATAGTATATTTATGTTTGATATATTTTATACATAGTTTGTAGAAAAAAAATAATATTTTAAATTTAATAAAAATTAGATACTGTCAAAATTTAAATTAAGTAGAAAAAAACTACTTTTTTTGATACAATAAACTGGGTGGTAATAATGGTATTAGTTACTGGTGGAACAAGTACATTAGGATTATCTATAATAAAAAAATTTTTAGAAAATAATTATTATGTACTACTTGGTTATCATAAAAATATAAAAGAATTTAAAACAATAAAAAAAGAATTAAATAAATATAAAGATAAAATAATATATGAATATATAGATATAACTAATGAAGAAAATGTAAAAAATATATTTAATAAATACAATATAGATATATTAATAAATAATGCTTCATTAAGTATAGATAATTATATTATAGATAAATCATATGAAGAATTTATAAAAGTAATTAATGTTAATTTAGGTGGTACATATTTAATGTGTAAATATGCAAGTAATGCTAAATATATTATAAATATTAGTAGTAAAGATGGAATAGATACATATAATCCAATTAGTTTAGACTACTCATCTAGCAAATCTGGAATAATTAATTTAACAAAAAATTTAAGTTTATATTATAAAGATAAATATTTATATGTAGTATGTCCAGGTTGGATAAATACAAGCAGTGTTAATGAAATGAATCCATTATATTTGAAAGAAGAATTAAAAAGATGTAAACAAAATAAATTAATAAGTCCAGAATATGTTGCAAATAAAATATATAGTTTAATTGATTCTAACTTAGAAAGTGGAAGTGTAGTGATAATAGATGAAGAAAAGTGAAATAATAAAATTAGTTAATGAAAAAGAATTAGAATTAGATAAATACTTTAAAAAAGTAGATAAAATATGTGAATTAAATACATTTAAAGTAATGGATGCATTTAAAAAAAATAAAGTAAGTGAAATACATTTTAATATGACTACGGGATATGGATATAATGATTTAGGTAGAGATATAGTAGAAGATGTATACAAAACAATATTTAATACAGAAAGTGCATTAGTAAGAAATCAATTTATAAGTGCATCTCATGCATTAAATGTAGCATTATTTGCAATATTAAGACCAAATGATACAATGCTTAGTATTACAGGAAGTCCATATGATACATTACATGATGTAATTGGATTAAATGAAAATAAAAGTAGTTTAAAAAGTTTTAAGATTAATTATGAACAAATAGATTTGATAGAAAATGATTTTGATTATAAAAAAATAGAAAAATTTATAAAGAATAAAAAATATAAATTAATTCATATACAAAGAAGTAAAGGATATTCAACTAGAAAAAGTTTAACAATTGATAAAGTAAAAAAAGTAATTGAATTTATTAAAAATATAGATAATAATGTAATAATATTAGTCGATAATTGTTATTGTGAAATGGTTAGTAGTCTAGAACCTAGCGATGTAGGTGCTGATTTAACAGTGGGAAGTTTAATTAAAAATTTAGGAGCAGGTATAGCATCTAATGGAGCATATATAGTTGGAAAGAAAGATTTAGTTTTATTATGTGGTGAAAGATTAACATTACCTGGAGAAGGAATGGAAGTGGGACCTAGTTTAGGGGCTAATAAGGAATTTTTAAAAGGTTTGTTTTTTGCTCCATCAGTAGTCGCATCTAGTTTAAAGGTAGCAATACTTACTAGTAAAGTTATGGAAAATCTTGGGTTTACTGTTGAACCTAAATATAATGAAACTAGAGCAGATATTGTAGAAAATATAATTTTTAAAGATGATACAAAATTAGTTAAATATTGTCAAGGAATACAAAGTGGTTCACCAATAGATTCAAATGCATTACCAATACCAACTGATATGCCAGGATATGAAGATAAAATAATAATGGCAAGTGGTTCATTTACACAAGGAAGTAGTATTGAAATTAGTTGTGACGGCCCTTTAAGAAGTCCGTATATAGCATATCAACAAGGTGGATTAACTTATGAAAGTGGTAAATATGCATTAATTAACGCAATAGATTTTTTACTAAATAAATAGGAGTGTTTATGTTAAAGTTAAATGATTTAGATATAATTTATAAAGATGAATTTGTTAAAAGTCCAGTAGATAAAATTGTAAAAGATATAAAAGAAAGTAATAATAAAAAAACAATAGTAAATAGTTCTAATGGAACAGGTAAAAGTGTAATTTTAAAAAGATTAGAAAATAAAACTATTAGTACAAATAATCCATATATTTATATGACTTTTAATATAGGAATTTTTTATAATGATAATTTAGATAAAGAATTTTATATACATTATTATGAAGAAGAATTATGTTTAAAAATACTAGAGTATATAAAGAAATATTATAAATTTACATATGAAAAATATTTTAAAGAATATTATAAATTATTAAAAAATAATAATGAATATACATATAAATATATTAATGGAAATATAAAGAAAATAGAATATTTAAAAACAAAACAAATTAGTATAAAATTAATAAATAAATTAAAAGAAATGTTAAATTTTAAAGAAATTAATTTAATAATTGATAATTTTGATTTTATCAATAATAGTAGTGAATTATCACAAAATATATTAAAAGAATACTTTGATTTATTTAATAAAGTTGTTATAACTTCTAATGAAACTGTATTTAATAAAGATTTTAATATATTAAATATTAATTATTCTAAAGATATAAATATTGTTAAAGAAATATTAATAAAAAGAATTAATTTATATAATAAAAATAAAGAATATAGTGATTTTAGTATAAATATTATAGATGATAATATTTTAAAGTATTTAATTAATAAAACTAATGGTGATTTAGATATAATAATTAAATTGTTATATTATATAATGACTACATATAAATTAGAAAAAGGTAAAATAAGTAATGAAGAAATAAATGATTTAATAGATTATGAATTAGAAAATAATTTAACTTTAAGTAAAATAATAAGAAAACCTAAATTATATTTATAAATTATATATTGTATTTTTAAATGTAATTATAATTAAGTATATAAAAAATATGATGGAACAATAAAAAAGTGTTATTAAGTATAAATAATATTAAAAAAGTGATGTATAATAAAAAATATTATAAAAAAACGAACCAAATGGTTCGAATGTAAAATGTAAAGACAATAACTTTTGATAATAAACGTTATATATAAAATAATTTTAATATCTTTATATATTTTTTTCAAATTTATAAATATAATAAATATTATCTATAATAGCATAATAGTTATTTTGATAATTAAATATATTGGCATTATTATTTACACTTATATTAATTAAATCTTTTAGATTAGTTAAATATATAATATTATCATTATTTATATCAGGTTTATTTTGTATAGTTATAATTATATCATCATACTCTTTTAAAATTGCCTTTTCATTATTTTTATTGAATAAAATTTTAATTATTAAATAAAGAGTTGCTACTGCTAAGATAATAAAAACTACTATTGTCTTTAAATCAATATTTTTTTTATTATTTTCTAAAAAAGCATTTTTTTCTTTTTGAGTTATTTCTATAATATCATCGCTAATAGGGATAGTTAATTCAACATAAGGATTATCTTTATCATTAATTTTTACATTAAGTTTTATATATAAATAATTCTCAGTTTTAATATTATAGTATTCTTGAAAAGATTTAACATAATTAACATAATATTGATAATCTAATTTGTAATTTTCTTTAATCTTAATTTCTTTTTCATTTATATCATTTATATTTTTTAAATTAAAATCCTTAGTCCAAACCAATTTAGTACCATTATCAGCATAACTTTTGATAGTAGCTGTAATATCATAAGAATAGTTAATATTTTCTTTAGTTTTGTTTTTTAAATAGTAATTAAAATAAATATCAATACTTTTAATTGAATTTGCAATATAGTAATTATTGGCTTCTAATTTATCATTTAAAAAATAATTGTTAGGATTTAAAGAAACTACATAATATGTTTTATTTTTTAATTGATATATTTTACTTTTTTGTATATTTTTAATATATATTATTACTAAAAAAATAAGTCCTATTAAAAGAATAGTGATTAAAATAAATAATATTTTTACTAATTTCTTTTTTTCTTTCAATTTAATCCTCCTTCGTAAACAATTCATTTAACCAAATAGAAGGATATCCTAAATATTTTATAGAAAATTGATAAACACCTTTTATATCTTCCTTTTTAACTTTTATATAATCAACACTATTATTAGCATCTCCTTTGGTAACATAATATTCATTTATACTTACAACTCTATGAACAATAAATTGATTTTGATATTGAAAGACAATAATATTACCAGGAACAATATTTTCTTCTTTTTTATAAATGACAACGTCACCTCTTTTAAAAGTAGGATTCATACTATTTGATAATATAGCGATAGGTTGATAAGTAAATAATCCAAGCATAAATAATACTAATAAAATGGATGTAACAATAGTTAAAGGGTAAAGTGCTATATTTAAGTTAGTAAAATGATTTGTATATTTTTTATTAAAAATAAAGTATCTAAATAAATAATAAATTATTAAAACTTTAATGATGGCAAAAGAACCTTCAATAAACCAATTGCTAGAAGGTGTAAATGGTAAAATAGTTTTAGGTATTTCATTAAATATTTTAATAATTATGGCAGTATTATAGTGCGAATTTAAAGATAGATAAGTAAATAGAATATTTTGAGCAATAATAGGTATAATTACTGAAGTAAAATAATGAAAAAAAATTATATTATGTGAAAGAAAAAGGGCTTTAAAATTAATTTCACTTAAAATTATAATAATGGTTATTAAAGCCCTAAAACCAAAATAATTTTTGTTACTTTTAAGAAGTTTATAACGGATTATTTCAATACTACATATTGGTAAAATAACTTTCCATAAATTTATACAAAAGTTAATTAATGAATAATTAGAATGATTTTTATTAAAACCAAAAATAAAACCACTAGTTAGATAAAGTATAAAAAAGATAATTGATACTGTTAACGTAATATTAATTTCTTTTTTATTGGATAATTTTAAATCCTTATAATAAATGATTAGAATAATTAATCCCAAAAACGGTTTAATAAAATTAATATAAAAATCATTAGTATAATAAAAGATATTGCTTATAGTATAAAATATTAAAAGGAAAAATAATTGTTTATTTTTAACTATTTTCTTTTTGTACATATTGAATTATCCCTGTTAATGTTTTGGTTTTAACATCGGGAATTTTTTCTGTATTTTTAACATATGTCACTATAATATTGAAAGTAGTTGAATCCCCAACGTTTAAGTCTTTCTTAAGTTCAGATGTAGTATAGTTAATTTCTTCAATTCCATCAATTTCTTCTGTGAATATTATCGTTTGTAATTCAGCATCAATAGTTCCTAAATTTTCTATGGTAACCTCATAAATAATTTAATCGCCAGGTTTGTTAAGTTTTGCTGAAAAATTAATAGAATCTTTAGTAAAAGTTGGTGTTCCAGCATCACAACCCTCAGTTACTTGGGTAGCAGTTATATTTGTTATTCTAACGTCCCATTCACCAGTAATTTCCGCAGTTCCACTAATGGTAAAATCGGTAGCAAAAGTTGAATAACCAACAGCCATTAAAACAATAATGATAAGAAAGAATATAAGAATTAATATTTTATTTTTATACAAATTATATTCTCCTTTCTATTTAGCATTCCTAAAGTTAAATTAGAAATAGCATTTTTGCTATTTCACTTATAATTTATGTCAAAATAGTTAATTAGTATGGTTGTTTGTCTAAGACAATCTATAATTTTATAGAATATCATTCAATTTTTGTATACGTTTATTTTCCACTTTTGTACATTTTTATATATTGGCTTTAACAAATTATTAAATAAAAAACTGTTAGTTATATGATTATCATAATTTACTAACAGTTTTTGCTATAATTTAAACTTTTTTTAATGTTTTAATAAATTGTTGTTGTAAAAGCGGTTTTGCGAATTAATTTGTTAATACTACATATCTTTTTTCCTTATCAATCTAATAAAAATGAGAAAATTTTATGTATGTTTTCCAATTACGACAACAGTGTCGTCGCAATTAAGTTGGTCTCATTATTTAGAACTTAAAAAATAGATAAAGAATCTAAAAGAAGTTTTTATATGAAGGAAACAATTAATTCTAAATGGAGTGTGAGAGAACTTCAAAGACAAAGAGATTCACTATTATATGAAAGATTAACTTTATCTGCTGATAAGGAAAAAATATTATTTCAATATACATAAATAATAGACTTATTGATTTTACTAAATTAAACTTAACTTCTTCTACTAAATTAGTAATTTCTTGAATCATTTATTGTTGTGTTTTTCTAACATAATTGCTACTTTCTAATTAGTCAGACGTGTCTGGCCAATCTTTTTTTATTTAAAATTCTAATAATATTTTATACCTAATTTTAATGCTTTTATTATTTTTCTTAATTCTTAGAGTTAATGCAATTATTGTTTAATGAAAAAATTAAAATTTATTAAAATATATTTAAAATATAAAAATTTTGATATAATAATTTACTAGCACAATTTTTGGCTTTTTATGATATACTTACATTAGATAAGGAGAGTGGTTTAGTATGAATAAAGGAATTGTTAGTGCTAAAGAATTAGCGTGCTATATTACTGATTATTATAATGAAAAGTTTTCTAAGGTAATTAGTCCTATCAAATTACAAAAATCACTATACTTTTGTTTTGCATATTGGGGTGGTTTTGTAAGAAAGAGTAAATTGGCAGATACAGAAATAACAATTAATAAAAGTGAATGGCTATTTGCAGAAAATATTGAAGCATGGGTTTATGGCCCTGTAGTTCCAGATGTTTATCATGAAGATAACTTAATGAGCAATCGAAATGAAAATTTGTTTTGTGATGATGAGGATGTTAAAGAATTTGTTAATGGAGTTCTTGATGATATTTTAAATGTTTCAGATTTTAAGCTTGTTGAAGTATCTCATTCAGATAATTGTTGGAAAAAGAATTTTGATCCAAATAGTGAAAGACATAATGTTGTAATTGATAAAGAAGATATTATAACAGAATATGCAAAGATTACTTGGTAGTTCTATTTCAATTAGAAGAAACAGATTCAAAGAAACGGGATTAAAATTTGAGCCCGTTTCAATTAATTATATCAATATTGGAAAAAGTTTTAATTCTATAAATTCTGAAGATGAATTTTTTACAAATTATGTTAATACTCCAAATCAAAAAGTATTTATAATAATTAATAATTTTTATAATAAAGTAAAAAATAATATAAATAATTTATTTAAAGATTATACTTTTGATGAAATATATAACAATGGAAAAGCTATAGAACGATTAATAAATTTAATAAATAAAACAAATAATAGCAGTTATAGTTTAGTGGATTTACCTAATATTTATAAACTGAAAAATAATATAGAACCTAAGATTCATTTATATGTTCAAATATTAGATGGGTATATATTAATTCTTTTAATTGATTTATATCATTTGTCTATTCCTGGAGACATATATTCTAATCATAGACTCGTTAGAAAAATATCTTTAAAAGATTTATCTAATTCATATAATAAATATAAAGAATATAATTATAATTTAAATAAAATATTGGAAAATGATAAAAAGGCATTGCAATCAGTTTCATAAAACAATTACACACGCATATTAGTTATCAATATGCAAGAGTGTTTTCTAAATTGACAAAATAAAACTACTCTCAATTTAAATTTAAGAGTAGTTTTTATATATACTCGAAGAATTTTCCGAGTTTCCTATCATATTGGAGCGGGTGTTGTAGTTATCTACAACTTTCTTCCAATAACGAAAAATTTATATAATCTTCCGTTGCTAGTAATAATATAACATATTTTTAATATTTATTGAATAGCAAATTGACATTTTTATAAAAATTTACTTATATAAATTG